>JAJYDH010000141.1 GCA_021777685.1 Planctomycetota bacterium
TCTACGCGTCGGCCGTCGATCGGGGCGACCTGGACGGGCTGGTCGGCCGGGCCTACCGGATGACGACGGGGCGGGAGCCCGCCGCCGACGAGCGAGGCCGGGCCGTCGCGTTCCTCCGGTCCCAGGCGGAGCAGCTCAGCGGCTGCGACGACGCCCTGACCCTGCCGATCCCGCCGCCGGAAGGGCCGACGCCGGTCCAGGCCGCGGCGCTGGTCGACTTCTGCCACGTACTCCTGAACCTGAACGAGTTCGTCTTCGTCGATTGAGATCCCCCCCTCCGCGGAGGAGCCCGCTCGTGCATGGCTCGCCCGCGCCGACCATCGATTTGTGAGCGACCGCGATGAGCATTTCCTTCGCTTGCGAGAGCTGCGGAAAGACCTTCACGGTGGACGATAAGTTCGCCGGCAAGAAGGGCAAGTGCAAGCAATGCGGGGCGACGATGCAGATCCCCGGCGGCTCGCCGACTCTGCCCGCGCCGGTCTCGCGGGGCGTCGACCGCGAGATCTCGCCGTCGAGGAGGGCGCCGAGCCAGCCGCCGGCCGCGAATGCCGACCTCTTCGGGCTCGACGACGCCCCCGTTGCCCGACGCTCGGCGGCGGTCGCCGACGACGACTTCGGGCCGCTCCCGGCTCGGGCGAAGAAGAACGACGACGATTTCGCACCGCCGGCCAAGAAGAAGAAAAAGAAGAAGAAATCGGGCGAGGAACCGGCCCTGATGGTCGTCTTCCGGATCTTGCTCGGCCTGGCGATTGGCTCGGCCGGGACCTACGGCTCGGTGATCCTGATCACGGGCCTGCCCAAGAAGGTGATCTCCGGCTTCCAGTCGCGGGCCGAGCTGGAGGCGATCTTCCAGCAGCGCCTCAAACTCAACCGCGAGCTGGTCTCGATCCTCTCGGCGATCCAGGACGCCCAGGCCGCCCGGGCCGGCTCGGGCATGGTCAACCAGAGGATTCGCGCGATCACAGCCAACCTGCGGAGCCTCAAGGCGGCCAAGGCCCTCAAGACCGACGTCGACGCCTTGACCTCGCAGTACGCGCCCCAGATCGACGCGACCAGCAAGCAATGGATCGAGCAGTTCATCCGGGTCGCGACCATCCCCGAGGCGATGGACGGCCTGAACGCCAAGGCCGCCATGGATGAGCTGGAACGCGAGGTGGTCGGCCTCCAGCAGATCGACATCTCCGACCTGAAGATCCCCCAGCAGCCGAATCCGGCCGTCGCGCCGCCCAACAGCCAGCCCTATCCCCGGCCCAACATGCAGCCCGGCATGCCACCGAATCCTCAGCCCGGGATGCAGCCGAACCCCGGCCCGCGCCGGAGGGGCATGCCCCGACCGGGGATGCCGCCAAGGCCCGGGATGGGCCCCCGGCCGGGCATGGGCCCCGGACCGATGCCCGGCCCCGGCGGCCCTCCCTGATCGCGGTGCTTCGTCGCGTCGAGGTCTCCATCCCCGATCGAGAAACCATCATGGTCCCTCACAAAGTCTGGGCGACGACCCGACGCGACTTCCTGACCAGGGCCGGCCTCGGCTTCGGCGGCCTGGCCCTCTCGGCGATGCTGGCCGACGGGGCGAAGGCCGACTCGCCCGAGGTCGACCCGCTCCATCCGCTCGCCCCTCGCCCCTCGCACTTCGCCCCGAAGGCGAAGCGGTGCATCTTCCTGTTCATGGAGGGCGGGCCGAGCCACATCGACCTCTTCGACCCCAAGCCCGAGCTGGCCAAACGGGCCGGGCAGCCGCTCCCGCCGAGCTTCGGCAAGATCTTCACCCCGATGGGCGTGGGCGGGAACAACCTGCTCGCCAGCCGCCGGAAGTTCGCCCAGCACGGCGAGTCGGGCACCTGGGTCTCCGACTGGTATCCGAACGTCGCCGAGATCGTCGACGAGATCGCGCTCGTCCGGTCGTGCTGGGCCGACGGCGTCAACCACGTCGGCAGCGTCTGCCAGATGAACACCGGCAGCATCCTCGCCGGCCGTCCGAGCCTGGGGTCGTGGGTGACCTACGGCCTCGGGACCGAGAACCAGGACCTGCCCGCCTTCGTGGTGATGACCGACGCGGGCGACCCCTACGGCGGCCCGAGGAACTGGGGCAACGCCTGGCTCCCGGCCACGTTCCAGGGGACGCCGTTCCGCAAGGACGGCACCCCGATCCTCCACCTCGACCCGCCCGGCTCCGTCTCCGAAGGCCAGCAGAAGGCCAAGCTCGGCCTGATCGCCGACCTCGACCGGCTCCACGCCGAGTCCCGCGCCGACGACTCCCGCCTCGCCGCGCGGATCGCCTCGTATGAGCTGGCCTACCGGATGCAGGCCCGCGCCCCCGAGGCCGTCGACCTCGGCCAGGAGACCGCCGAGACGAAGGAACTGTACGGGCTCGACGACGCTCGTTGCAAGGAATTCGGCGCCATGTGCCTGCGGGCCCGCCGCCTGGTCGAGCGCGGAGTCCGGTTCGTCCAGCTCTACTGCGGCTCCGGCAGCCAGTGGGACGCCCACCGCGACCTCGAAGGCAACCACTCCAGGCTTTGCGCCCGGAGCGACCGCCCGGTCGCCGCGCTCATCAAGGACCTCAAGCGGCGCGGGCTGCTCGAAGACACGCTGGTCGTCTGGGGCGGCGAGTTCGGCCGGACCCCGATGACCGAGGGGACCGACGGCCGCGACCACAACCCCTACGGTTTCAGCATGTTCCTCGCCGGGGGCGGCATCAAGGCCGGCGTCACCCACGGGACCACCGACGAGTTCGGGCTCAAGGCCGTCGAGGACAGGGTCCACGTCCACGACCTCCACGCCACGATGCTCCACCTCCTCGGGCTCGACCACAAACGCCTGACCTTCCTCCGCGACGGCCGCGACGAGCGTCTGACCGTCAACGGCGGCAAGGTGATCCGGCCGATCCTGGCGTGAGGGCGGCGATGGTGCGAACCTGGATGTGGGGCCCGCAAGAAATCCGGGCGGGCGACGAATCTCCCTCCTGAGACACATAGGGTCGTCCAGAGCCCGATCGATCGGGCAGGAACATAGCCTCCGATGTCGGGGAAGGTTCGGCGGTTGCGAACGGCGACGGGGCCGTTGACCCTCGCCTCGGTGATCGTCCTGGCGTGCCTCTCGGCGTGGCCCGCTTCGGGGGCCGATGAACTCACGCTGCCGTTCGGCCGGTGGAAGGTCGAGGCTCGCGGGTTCGGCTGGGCTTGCCGGCTCGACTCGCTGGAGATCCGGCCGTCGAATCACGCCGGCGAGGCCACGGTCGTCGGTTTCGAGCGAGGGGAGGACGACCGCCCGCGCCCCTGGGGCACGTCCCGGCTCGACCGGAGGGCGACCGGGCCGCTGGCGGCTCGATGGTACCTGGCCTCATGGCCATCGGGCCCGTCGACCGTCCAGGTCCAGCTCCGTCCCGAACCTTCGGGCCGCCTGCTCGCGGTGATCCGCGAGCGTTCGAAGGACCGAGCGATTGGCGATCGGGTCCGGCAGGTCGTGCTCGCGCCGGCGCCGCTCGACGAGCGGGCGGTGGTCGACGGCCCGGCCCGGAATCCGGGGACGGCCGCTCGGTTCGACCCGGTCGACGCGGGCTCGTCGAGGGTCAAGGTGACGGGCGTCTTCGTCGCGCGGGCCGACGGGACGGAGGCCCGGCCGGTGGCCCTGCCGGACGGGTTCGCGTCGGCGGTCCATCCGTGCTGGTCGCCCGATGGCCGTTGGATCGCCTTCGCGGCGTTCGACGCGAGCGGACGGGACCCGATGATCCGGGTCGCCCCGGCGGGCGGTGGGCCGAGCACGGCGGTCGCGGCGGGGACCACCCCGACCTGGTCGCGCGACGGGACGCGGATCGCCTACGTCGCCAGCGGCCGGGCCGACTACGCGACCGACTGGGCGAGCCTCGGCCGGAACGACGAGCGGATCGAGGCGGTCACGCTCTCCGGCCCCCGGGCCGGCGAGGTCGAGGTCCTCGCCCGGGGGCTCTGGCCGAGCTGGTCGCCGGCCGACGACCGGCTCGCCTTCGTCGGCCGGGCCGACGCCAACTGGGACATCTACGTCCGGTCGGCTGACGGTCTGGGCCTGGCCCGGCTCACCGACGACCCCGCGCTCGACACCCAGCCGGTCTGGGCCTCGGATGGACGCTCGGTCGTCTTCCTGTCCGATCGGGGGAACCGCTGGGACCTCTACCGGGTCCCCGCCGACGGCCGAGGCGCCGCCGTCCGACTGACCGACCACGTCCGCCGCGAGGACAACCCGTCGCTCAGCCCCGACGGCCGAAAAGTCGCCTTCGTCGACGGCCGGAGCCGGCCCGACGGCTCGATCCTGGTCCTCGACCTCGACCGGGGCACGGTCCGCCCCTTCCCCGACCAGCCCGACGGCGACCGAGACCCCGCCTGGTCTCCCGACGGCGGCTCGATCGCCTTCGTCAGCCGGAGGCCCGGCCCGCTGCTCCCCTCGGGAGGAAGGCCCTGACAGGCCCTCTTGTAGGGTGGGTTTCGCTCCCGCTCACCCGCCCTGCAAAGGGTTCGCATCGGCAATCGACGGAATTACTTCTTCCGCGTCGTCTCGTCCGCCTTGCTGGCGACGGGATTGAGCGAGTGCGAGCTGATGAAGCAGGTCAACGACTGGGGCGCGGCCGTCTTCCCCTCGGGGGTGGGGACGATCCGGATGTTCCGGCGGACCGTCTTGTCGGGCTGGCCGGGCTCCCGCAGGGTGATCGCGAACGAGCAGTCGCGCCCGGCGCTGAGGGTCTCGACCTCGATCGGGTCGAGGGAGATCTTGCCGTCGACGGACCGGGGGTGGTCCTTGGTCTGGAACTTGATCGTCTGGAACCGGCAGGCGGCGTGGCCGGGTCTGATCTCGATCTCGCCGCCCTCGGCGGAGAGGCCGTCGAACCGGAGGCTGAGCTTGACCTTCTGCTTGATCGCGGCGGGCTCGCCGGCGAGGCTGTTCGAGGTGTCGACCCCGACCAGCGCGGCCGCGAGCGTCAAAGCGGCCATCCATGACCAGCCTTGCATGCGAGTCCCACTCCTTCCGAACCGGGCCGGGTCGGTCGTCCTTTGGGGCGTCCCCGTTCCCTGGGGTCGCCGCGCCAGCCGTGGCGCAACCTTCGATGTGCGGCGGCAAGTTAACCGCACTCGCCGATCCGGGCAAGCCCATTCGAAAAAGGCTCAAGTCCGCCGTCAGATCGTCCGGCCCCCGTCGACGACCAGCACCTGGCCGGTCATCAGGCTCGTCTCGTCGGCGAGGAAGAGGACGACGGCCGCGACGTCCTCGGGCGAGGCCGGGCGCTTCAGCGGGGTCAGCGGCATGGCCGCCTCGACCATGTCCTGGTGGTCGGCCAGCCACCGGGTCTGGACCGGGCCGGGGGCCACGGCGTTGACCCGGACCTCGGGCGCGAACGCCTTCGCCAAACTCTTGGTCAGGGTGATGACTGCCCCCTTGCTCGCCGCGTAGGCGATCGAGCTGCCCGAGCCCGCCACGCCCGCCACCGAGGCGATGTTGACGATGTTCCCCTTCCGGGCCTTCAGGTGCGGCATCGCCGACCGGCAGCCGAAGAACGTCCCCTTCAGGTTGACGTTGAGGATGTCGTCCCAGACCTGCGCCGTGAGGCCGTCGAGGTCGGTATGCGGGACGAAATGGGTCGTCCCCGCGTTGTTGACCAGGATGTCGAGCCCGCCGAACGTCTCGACCGTCCGCTCGACCATCGCCCGGACGGCTGAATCATCCGCCACGTCGGCCCGGACGACGAGCGCCCGGCCCCCTCGCGAACGGACCCCCTCGGCGGTCTCCTCGGCCTCGGCCTCCGACCTCGAGTAGTTCACCGTGACGGCGAACCCCCGCTCCGCCAATCTCCAGGCCACCGACCGGCCGATCCCCGTGGCGGAACCCGTCACCAGGGCGACACGCTGCTGTTCCATGACGGGCTCCATGGGAGGAAGTCAGATCGCGGGGATTGGGAAGTTCGATTATCCTGGGATGTGACGCGGGAGGCTCATCGGCTCAATGGGTCGAAAGGTGAGGGACGATGACAAAGGCCGAACTGGAAGCCCGGATCGTGGCGCTGGAGGCGGAAGTCGCCAGGTTGAGGGCCATCGTCGAGAAGCCCGCCGAGCCCGAGGAGCCCTGGTGGGAAAAGTATGCCGGCTCGTGGGCCAATGATCCTGATTTCGACGAGGCGATGAGACTCGGCCGAGAATATCGGGAATCGCTCAGGCCCAAGATGCCGAAGATTCGAAAGTCGAAGGCTTGACGTGATCGTGCTCGACACCGATCACCTCAGCCTGCTCGGGCGCGAGCAGGGTCTGCTCGGCCACCGCCTCAGGTCGCGGCTTGTAGCGGCGGGATTCACGAAGTTGACGACCACGATAATCACCTTCGAGGAACAATCCCGGGGCTGGTTGGCCCATCTGGCCGGGATACAATCGGCGGAGAGGATGATCGATGGTTATGCGAAACTCTCGCGTCATCTGGATGACTTCAGCCGGATGGAAGTCCTCGAATTCGATCGTGCCGCCGCGGAGATCTATTTCGACCTCAAGGCTGCCCGAATCCGCGTCGGGTCGATGGACCTGAAGATCGCCGCCATCGCCCTGTCCCGCGACGCGACCCTACTATCGAGGAACCTCGGCGACTTCCGCAAGGTCCCGGGGCTGAAGGTCGAGGACTGGTGCGTCTGATGGTCGGAACTTCGCCAAATTCCCTCGATTGCCCTTCGCTCCGATGACCATCTTCGCCACCTCGTCCACCGACGGGCTCATCCAGTCGAGGAGCGACCGGGGGTAGACGCCCAGCATGACGGTCAGGACGACCAGCGGGGCGAGGATGGCCTTCTCTCGGCGGGTCAGGTCGGGCAGGAGCGAGAGAGAATCGTTCCGGCCGCCGAAGACCCGGCGGAGCGTCCAGAGGATGTAGCCGGCGGTCAGGACCACGGCGAAAGCGGCCAGGACCCCGAGCGCGACGCTGTAGTGGAACGAGGACAGGACCACGAAGACCTCGGCGATGAAGCCGCAGAGGCCCGGCAGCCCCATCGAGCCGAAGAAGATCACGACCGAGGCGGCATAATAGAGCGGCATCGTCCGTTCCAGGCCGCCGAGCCTCGTCAGGTCTCTCGTGTGCGCCCGGTCGTAGATCACGCCGACGAGGAAGAACATCGCGGTCGAGGTGATCCCGTGGGCGATCATCATGTACATCGCCCCGTTGAGCCCGTAGGCGTAGAAGCGATGGTCGCCCGCGAGGTTCATCGCGGCCATCCCCAGGGTGACGTACCCCATGTGGCTGATCGAGCTGTAGGCGACCAGCTTCTTGAAGTCGGTCTGGGCCATCGCCGCCAGCGCGCCGTAGAGGATGCTGAAGACGCCGAGGGCCGCGACGGGATACGCCCAGTCGTGCGCCCCGGCCGGCGCCAGCGGCCAGGCCATCCGGATCAGGCCGTAGCCGCCGATCTTGAGCAGGACCCCCGCCAGGACCATGCTGATCGGCGTCGGCGCCTCGACGTGGGCGTCGGGCAGCCAGGTGTGGAACGGGAACGAGGGGAGCTTCACGCAGAAGCCGATGAAGAACAGGGCGAAGACCCACTGCTGGATGCCATGCCCGTAATAGCCCGTCTCCGACGCGGCCCTCGTCAGCTGGAGGACGTCGAACGTGTGGGCCTTGAACTGGCCGCCGGGCAGGAAGGACGGGGCGTCGCCCGGCCAGAAGTAGAGGGCCAGGATCGCGACCAGGATGAAGACCGAGCCGAATAGCGTGTAGAGCAGGAACTTGATCGCCGCGTACTCGCGCCTCTCTCCCCCCCAGAGGGCGATCAGGAAGTACATCGGCAGGAGCATCACCTCGAAGAAGACGTAGAACAGCACGAGGTCCAGCGCCAGGAAGACGCCCATCAGGCTCGACGTCAGGAGCAGGAACAGCGAGAAGTAGCCCTTCGCCTTCGCCTCGACGTCCATCGACGCCCCGCAGGCCAGCACGGCCACCAGGCTCGTCAGCAGGAGCAGCGCCAGGCTGATCCCGTCGACGCCCAGGTAATACTCGATGCCGAACTCGGGAATCCAGGCGTTCCGGACCGCGAGGTTCCCCTCGACCGCCGCGACCTTGGGGTCGCCGAGCGGGCTGATCAGGGCCCGGCTCGCCAGCGAGGACTGATCCGGCCCGAGCGAGAGATAAGAGGCGAAGACGACCAGGGTGAGGAGGAAGGTCAGCACCGTCGTCCCGAGCGCGAACCGCCTGATGAGGGTCGTCGCGCGGCCAGGCATCAGCAGGATCGCGAACGATCCGCCCAGCGGCACCATCCAGAGCAGGCTCAGCAGCAGGTCGTCGCCAATCACGGTGGTCCCCACGCCTCTCTCGTCGAAGTCAGGCCAAGATCCAGGCGAACATGGCCGCGAACAGGCCGACGACCGCCACGGCCAGCACCATCAAGTATGTCGGCAGGCTCCCGTTCTGGAGCCACCGGGCCCGGTCGCCCGTCGCGTAGACACCCCGGGCGATCAGGCCGACCAGTCGGTCGATGGCCACCCGGTCGAACACGCCCTCGAACCGGCTGAATCGCTCCGTGATCCAGGCCACGCCGTCCACCGCGCCGTCGATGGCCCGGCGGTCGGTCCAGCCGATCGCGCGAGCGATCGCGAGCGTCGGGGCGACGAGGACGGCCCGGTAAAGCTCGTCGAAGTACCACTTGCGGGCCAGGAATTCGTGGATCGGGCCGAAGCGATGGGCCGTCTTCTTCGGGTCGAGACGTCGCCATGCGATCCACGGCCCATAATAGAGCGCCCCCAGCCCGAACCCGACCGACAGGACCAGGACCGACGCCCCCATCGCCCACCACTGGACCCCGCCCGGGTCGATCGACTCGATCGGCTCGCCGTATTCGAGCATCCGTTCCAGGATCGGCTCGAAGCCGAAGAACGGCAGGATCGTGACCGGCCAGCCGAGCGCGACCGTCGGCACCGCCAGCGCGATCAGCGGCCAGGTCAGCAGCCGCTCGCCCTCGGACGCCCTCGACGCGGCGGGACTGCGGGGCTGGCCCGCGAAGATCAGGAACCAGAGCCGGAACATGTAGAACGCCGTGATCGCCGCCCCGACGGCCGGGAGCAGGAACAGCAGGATGTGCTCCGGCTGGCCCATCACGAAGTGGAGCGTCGAGGCCAGGATCGCGTCCTTCGAGTAGAACCCGCTGAACAGCGGCACGCCCGAGATCGCCATCGTCGCCGCCAGCATCGTCAGGGCCGTGGTCCGCATCCTCCGGTAGAGCCCGCCCAGCGCGGGCATCTCGTAGGTGTGGACCGCGTGGTAGACGCTCCCGGCGCCCAGGAACAACAGCGCCTTGAAGCAGGCGTGCGTCATCAGGTGGAACAGCCCGGCCGACCGGCCGCCCACGCCCAGGGCGATCATCATGAAGCCGAGCTGGCTGACGGTCGAGTAGGCGAGCACCTTCTTGAAGTCAGCTTGCACCATCGCGATCGAGCCGGCGATGAACAGCGTGATCCCGCCGGTGTAGGCGATCGTCAGCAGGACCTCGGGCGTGAAGACCGGAAACACCCGAGCCACCAGGTAGACCCCCGCCGCGACCATCGTCGCCGCGTGGATCAGGGCCGAGACCGGCGTCGGCCCGGCCATCGCGTCGGGGAGCCAGACGTGCAGGGGGAACTGGGCGCTCTTGCCCACGCAGCCCGCGAACAGCCCCAATCCCGCCACCACGAGCAGCCCGTAGCCGATCCGCCGGGGGAGCCCGGTGGCGATGTCGACCGCCCCCGGATTGCGCAGCTCGACGACCGACGAACCCTCGACCGTCGCGACGTTCAACTGCCCGTCGCCGTCGCGGATCTGGTCGTTGATCGTGCGGATGTCCAGCGTGCCCAGGTTCGCCCAGAGCAGCCCCAGGCCGACGAGCATCCCCACGTCGCCGACCCGGTTGACCAGGAACGCCTTGCTCGCCGCGTCGACGTTGGCGATCTCCTCGTGCCAGTGGCCGATCAGCAGGTACGAGCAGAAGCCGACCAGCTCCCACGCGGCGAACACGAAGAACAGGTTCGACGACGCCACCAGCGCCAGCATCGAGGCGCAGAACAATGAGAGGTACGCGAAGAACCGCGAGTATCGCGGGTCGCCCCGCATGTAAGCCAGAGCGAAGACGTGGACGACCGTGGCGACGAACGTCACCATCAGGAACATCAGAACGGTCAGGTTGTCGACGTCCAGGCCGAGGCGGAGTTCCAGCGGACGGCCCGGCGACGACGCGGGCAGGCCGGGGACCGACGGGCCGAGGCCGACCCAGGAAAGGTCCCCTCGCCAGACGACCGGCGAGGCCCCATGATGCGGCCTCGACCGGGCCACCTCGGCGAAGTATGAGACGAACCCAACGAGGCTCAACACGAACGAGAGCCCGATCGCCGCCGTCGCGACGTAAGCCGTCCGGTGTCCCAGCCGTCGACCGGCCGCGAGCTGGACGACGAACGCGATCAGCGGGACCAGGATGGCGGTCGCATAGAGCCCAAGCTGCCAGGTCATCGCGGTCCCTTGAGCCCTTCAGATCGATTGCGCCCGGTCGCCTCGGGGCCGGGAATCGAGCAATATCGCAGAGAACGGGCGGATTCGCAAGGGACCGCGGGGCGGGCGGGGGCATTCGGCGGCTTTCGGTCGTGCGTCGGCCCCTGTCTCGCGAGGCGGGCGGACCGCGCGGGATCGACCCTCGAACGGTCCGGGCGCGGGCCGACCGGGGCCACCTCGCCCGGATGCCTCCGGGGCGTCGGTCACTCCGGCCTTTCGAAATGCGGGGCGAGTGACCGCGCCCCGAGGCGCGGTCACCGCCGCGAGTCGCCCTCGTCCGCCGATCAGCGAGCCCGGCCGATGGTGATCGGCACGTCCGCCGAGCCCGGGAAGGCCACATCCCACGCCGGGAAGACCGTCTTCGGGGCCGGCTTCGGGGGCGCCGGGGGCGTGACGACGGCCGGCTTGGCGGGGGCCGGGGCCCGCTCGACGGCGGGGAAAAACGAAGCCAATTGGTCGAGCGACTTCCGGGCCGCGGCGGCCTCGGCCGAGGCGGCGGAGGCGACTTCCCCGCCACTCGCCGCGCGCTCCACCTGGCGGAATTCCTTCAGGGCGCGGAACATGCCCCGCTCGGCGGCGGCCTCGTACTTCCGGGCGAGGGTCGCCTCCTTCGACGGGTCGAACAGGGCGAGGTTGCCGGCCTCTTCGGGGTCCTCGCCGCGGGCCTCGGCCTCCGACCGGGCTTCGGCGACCCGCTTCGCGAGCGAGGCGGACTCCTGGACGACTCCGCGCTCCATCCGGACGAGGCAGACCGCGATCCGCCGGACCAGCGACCGCCCGATCGTCCCCGACGGGCGGAGGTCGGCCTCCAGGGCGCGGGCCTTCGTCTCGACCTCGTCGGCGACCTCCCGGGGCAGGACCGCCCCCTCGCCGGTCAGGCCATGCTTGATCGCGTTGGACCGGGAGCGTTCCTTGCCCTCGGTCGTGTTCGGTCCCGTGCTCTTGAGCGAGTTGGCCCGGTTGGCTCGGATCTGGGCTTCGGAGGCGGGCATCGGTCGGTCCTCGGCGCGGGTGCGGCGGGTTTCACGGACTCCGTCCCTTACATTCAGGGACCGGGCCGGGGTTTTATTCCTGTTTCTGGCCGGATCGGGCGGATTTCCGAGGATGATCCCCCTCCGACCGGCCTTGTGCCGATCGAGGATGCCCCTCTAGGATGGCCGGACGCGCCGAGGAGCGTGAGGCGAGCCCGACTGCTTCATCCGGGCCGACCCCTCCTCTCCGATTCGAGGGACCGCGCCGATGAGGATGACCCTGCTCGCGTCCGCCTGGCTCGGCGTCTGCCTCGTCGGATCGGCCTGCCCGGCGGAGGAGCCGGCCTCGCCGCCCTCGATCCGCATCCGGCTGGACCGTCCGGGCGAGCAGTTGCGCGACCTGATCGGCCTCTTCGACGAGGCGAAGGCCCCCCACCCGGCGGCGGCCCTGGCGGCCTGGAAGCGGGCGGACCCCGGGCGGAACCGCCTGAGCAAGCCGCTGGAAGCCCTGATCGCCGCCCTCAACCCCCGGATGGTCGGTGAACTCAAGTCGCTCGAAGGCGCCGAGGTCTCGATCCGTTTCGACCCGGCGAGCGGCCAGCCCACCTGGTCCGCCATCCTCCCCAACGACGACGGGACCGTCGCCGCCCTGGCGACGGCCTTCGTCCTGAGCGGAGGCGCGGCCGAGGCCCCGATGGGCGACCTCGCCGTCGACCGGCTCGGGCCGCCCGGCTCGGCCTTCATGGCCAGGGATCGCCGGGGGACCTTGCTGTCGAAGACCCGCGAGGGGCTCAAACGCGCGGGCGAACGGCCGGGCCAGATGGTCCAAAATGTCAGGGCCGAGGGCCTGCGCGTCTCGATCGAGCCGGGGGCGCTGGAGGGGGCGAGGTCGCTGACCGTCCGGCGATTGGCCGAGTTGATCCGCCCCGCCCCGGGCGCCCGCCCCGACGAGGCGCCGCCGATCTCGCTCGGCATATCCCTCTCGCAAGGGACCTTCGCGACGGTCATCACCCGCGATGGCCCGAACTTGACCAGGCCCGCGGCGATCGACCCGTCATGGCTCGACTGGATTCCGGCCGATCGGGCGTTGGCGGGGTTCGCCCTGGCGACCGATCCCGCCGCGAAATCGTGGGAGGCCCTGTTCGGCCTGGTCGATCGCGTCGAG
>JAJYDH010000142.1 GCA_021777685.1 Planctomycetota bacterium
ATACGCCTTGAGGAACTCGGCGGACATCCACGACCGCCAGATTTTCGCCCAGGGTTCGAGCCGTTCGAGGGCGTCGGGGTGGACCCTGGCGATCTTGTACAGGGCGTTGAAGGCCGTGTAGTCGAACGACCGGAGCATGCCGGCCACGTCCTTGAGCGGCGATTGCTTGGCCCGGCGCTCCTCGACGGGGCGGCCGGGCTCGCCCTCGAAGTCGAGGATGTAGAAGTCGTTCTCCCGCCAGAGGAGCTGGCCCAGGTGGTAGTCGCCGTGGACCCGGATCTTGACCAGCCCCTCCGCCGAGGCCGGGCGGTCGGCGGCCATCTCCAGGAGCCTGGCGCGGGCGTCGATCACCTCTCGGGCCTGGGCCCGGATCTCCTCCGGGAGCGAGTCGGCCCGTTCCCGGAGCGACCCGAGGGTCAGCCGGGACTGCTCGCCGACCCGATCGACGAGCCCGGCCAGCTCGGCCTCGGTCATCGGCTCGGGGGCGAAGGCGGGGTCGTCCGGCGCGGAGGCGAGGGCCAGGTGCATCTCGGCGGTCCGCTGGCCGAGGACCGCCGCCGTGTGCAGGGCCGAGCCGATGACCTCGTGGACGTCGGGCGGGATCTCGCGGTCGCTGAGGACGAAGGCCGCCGGCGTGGCCAGGTCGATCCTGTCGAGCCGGTGGGCCTCGCTCTGGACCTCCTCGAAGTACCGGCCGACCACGTCCTCCATCAGCTCCCAGGCCTGCCCCTGGTTGGGGATCAGCTCGCGGAGCATCCCCACGCAGATCGGCTCGCGCTTGGCCCGGCGGAATTCCAGGGTGCCCAGCGTCTTGGGGACCCGCGAGAAGCCGGCCGTCTCGGTGAGGAAGCGGCCGACCTCGAAGTCGACGCTCGGCCCGTCGAGCAGCCGCCGGTGGATTTTGAGCCAGAACCGGTCGCCGAAGACGACGTTCGAGTTGCTCGACTCCGACGTCCCCCGCCGGATCGGCCCGAGTTCGCCCTCGCCGGCGGCCTCATAGGCCGAGGTCGCGATCCCGACGAGCCGCCCCTGGCGGGTCTTGACCTCCTTCGAATCGCCGATGAGCGTCAGGAGCCTCGTGCAGAGGTCCTCGGACAGCAGCGCGTCGCAGAGCAGCCCCTCGCCGTCGGTCGACGCGACGTGGGCCATGATCGCGGCCGAGTTGGACTGGAGGATCTGCTCGGCCAGCGGGCCGGTCGCGACGGCCATCGGGATCTGGTACTTCTCGAAGTTCCCCGAGCTGTCGTAGGTCCGGACGTAGAGGATCACCGTCGGCGGGCCGCCGTTGGGGAAGGTGATCCAGTCGCGGATGCTGACCGTCTCCAGGGTCCGCGACTTGGCGCCGAACCAGCGCTGGCGGCGGATGAACTGGGGCAGGACCGCTCGCTCCAGGATCGCGCGCTCGCGCCCCTCCAGGAGCGATTCCCAGCCGGTCGTGAGCGTGATCCGGGAGATGGCCTCGACCTCGTGCGCCGGGAGTTGCTCGGGGTTGCCGACGCCCGCCCCGCAGACCGTCTCGAGCTGATACCAGATGCACGAGGATGGGGCGAGCGAGAGGAAATACGGGGCGTCGGTGATCGTCGGGAACTGGACCCGGCCGAACATCTCGAACGGCGTCTGCCCCTTGAGCCGGGACAGGTCGAGCTCGACGGGCTGGACGAACCGCGAGAGGTTGGCGACGACCAGGATGCGCTCGTCCTGGTACTCGCGGATGTAGGCCAGGACCTTGCGGTTCCGGGGGTGGAGGAATTCGAGCGTGCCCCGGCCGAATGCCTTGTACCGCTTGCGGAGGGCGATCAGCCGCTTCATCCACTGGAGGAGCGACGACGAGTCGCGCTGCTGCGACTCGACGTTGATCGCCTGGAAGCCGTAGAGCGTGTCCATGATCGGCGGGGCGTAGAGCCGGGCGAAGTCGGCCTTGGAGAACCCGGCGTTGCGGTCGCCGCTCCACTGCATGGGCGTCCGGACGCCGTCGCGGTCGCCCAGGTAGATGTTGTCGCCCATGCCGATCTCGTCGCCGTAATACAGGACGGGCGTCCCGGGGAGCGAGAACAGGAGCATGTTGAGCAGCTCGACCCGCCTCCGGCTGTTGCCGATCAGCGGCGCCAGCCGTCGGCGGATGCCCAGGTTGAGCCGCATCCGGGGGTCGGCGGCGTACTGGTTATACATGTAGTCGCGTTCCTCGTCCGTGACCATTTCGAGCGTCAGCTCGTCGTGGTTCCGGAGGAAGAGGGCCCACTGGCAGTCGGGCGGGATGTCGGGCGTCTGCCGCATGATCTCGACGATCGGGTGCCGGTCTTCCTGGCGGATCGCCATGAACATCCGGGGCATCAGCGGGAAGTGGAACGTCATCTGGCACTCATCCGAGTCGCCGAAGTACGGCAGGACGTCGGCGGGCCACTGGTTCGCCTCGGCCAGGAACATCCGGTCCTTGTAGTGCTCGTCCATCTCCTGGCGGAACTGCTTGAGGATGGCGTGGCTCTCGGGCAGGTTCTCGCAGTTGGTCCCCTCGCGCTCGATCAGGTAGGGGATCGCGTCGAGCCTCATCCCGTCGACGCCCATGTCGAGCCAGAACCGCATGACCTTGAAGACCGCCCGGAGGACCCGGGGGTTGTCGAAGTTGAGGTCGGGCTGGTGGTGGAAGAACCGGTGCCAGAAATATTGCTTGGCGACAGGGTCCCACGACCAGTTCGACGGCTCGGTGTCGGTGAAGATGATCCGGACGCCCTTGTACTTCTCGGGCGAGTCGCTCCAGACGTAATAATCCCGCTTGGGCGAGCCCGCCGGCGCCTTCCTCGCGGCCTGGAACCACGGGTGCTGGTCCGACGTGTGGTTGATGACCAGCTCGGTGATGACCCGGATGCCCCGGCGGTGCGCCTCTCGGATGAAGAGGCGGAAGTCCTTGCGGGTGCCGTAGGAGGGGTGGACCCCGTGATAGTCCGCGATGTCGTAGCCGTCGTCGCGGAGGGGCGACGGGTAGAACGGCAGGAGCCAGAGGCAGGTGACGCCCAGGTCCTGGAGGTAGTCGAGCTTCTGGATCAGGCCCGGGAAGTCGCCGATGCCGTCGTCGTTGCTGTCGAAGAACGCCTTGACGTGCAGCTCGTAAATGATGGCATCTTTGTACCACTGCGGGTCGGATTCGATCATAACGGACGGGCTCCGCGACGTGACGGGGTCGGTTTACTTTCCACCCTTCGAGAGCAAGGCCACCGGGAACCTTGCCAGCAGGTCGCCGACCCGGACGGCCCCCCCTCGGGACGATTCGCCGGTCAGCTCGTCGGTCCAGGAGCCTCCGGGAAGCTCGATGGTCGTGTCGCCCCAGTCTCCGCCGAGCTTGAGCGGGAGTCGAGGGGCCACCGCGACGCATCCATCGCCCCGGGCGAAGGCGACGACGTGGCCGGCCTTCGCCCCGGCCGCCTCGATCGGCCGGTAGTCGCCCTCCGGGCCGAACAATTCGGGCCTTCGTCGGCGGAAATGGAGGGCCTGCCTCGTCAACCAGAGCTTGGGAAGGCCCTCGTCCGATCGGCGGAGGATGTCCTCGGGCGAGGGGGCTTTCGCCACTTCGGCGAGCAGCTTCCGCCGGACTTCGTAGTCGACCGGCCGGCGGTTGTCCGGGTCGACCAGGCTCATGTCCCAGAGTTCGTTCCCCTGATAGATGTCCGGCACGCCGGGGGCGGTGAGCTTGATCAGCGCCTGCGCCAGCGAGTTGACCCGCCCCGGCCCGATCAGGGGCTTCACGAACCCTTCGAGGTCGGCGACGAATTCCCGGTCGTTTAGGAGACCGGCGACGAACGTCTTGAGGGCCTCTTCATACGGCTCGTTGGGGCCGGTCCAGGAGGTGTGGGCCTTGGCCTCGCGGGTCGCCTTGAGCATGTACGCGGTCGCCCGCTCGACGTCGATCGGCCAGGCCCCGACGAGGATCTGGTAGAGCAGGTATTCGGCGTTCCGGTCGGGCATGTCGTCCGACTTGTGGCGGCGGTTGTGCTCCGACCAGCGCTCGACGGCCTGGCCCCACGCCTCGGGGATCTCCGAGAGGAGCGAGATCCGGGCGCGGACGTCCTCGGACCGCTTGGTGTCGTGGGTCGTGGTCGTGGTCATCGACGTCGACCAGAGACGCTGGGCCTCCAGGCATTCCTCGTGGAATTTGGCCGTGGTGATCCCGAACCGGCCGGGGTCGCCGCCGACCTCGTTGAGCGCGACCAGGCGGTTGAAGTTGTAGAAGACGGTGTCTTCGAGCCCCTTGGCCATGACCGGCCCGGTGTTCTGCTGGAACCGCATGACGAGCTGCGACTCGGAGTCGCCCGTCAGCTTCAGGGTCAGCAGGTCGCGGAGGAAGTCGTACAGCTCGGGGTCGATCTCGGGCCGGTTGAACTTGGCCGCGTCGATCGCCTCGTTGATGTAGCGGATGTCGCGGTCGTCGACCTCTCCTTGCTCGGCCCGGACGTAGGTCCGGTAGACCGGGAAGCAGGCGATGACCTCGCGGATCATCGAGGTCAGCTCGCGACGGGTGTAGTCGCGATACCGCTTCTGGTGCTCGCAGACCTCGGAGAGCAGGGTCACGAGCCGGTTGACGTCGCTGCCGAACAGCTCCTTGAGGACGTAATGCTTCTTGTCGCGGACCATCGCGACGTAGTCGACCGACTCGCCGGTGAAGGTCGCGTAGAAGTCGGTGATCGGCCCCTCGCCGGCCGGGTCGACGAACAGGCCGCCGAGGCGGTTGAGGAAGTCGTAGCCGGTCGTGCCGGAGATGGGCCAGCCGCCCGGCAGGGCCTCGCCGGGCTCCAGGATCTTCTCGACGACGATCCAGCCGTCGGGGGCGGCGTCGTGGAGCCGCCGGCAATACTCGGCCGGGTCGCGGAGGCCGTCGGGGTGGTCGACCCGGAGGCCGTCGAGCACCCCCTCGCGGACCCACTTGAGGATCAGGCGATGGCTGTCCTCGAAGACCCGCCGGTCCTCCATCCGCAGGCTGATGAGGGTGTTGATGTCGAAGAACCGGCGATAATCGAGCTCCTGGACGGCGGTCTTCCAGTAGGCCAGGCGGTAGTTCTGCCGCTCCAGGAGGGCGTCGACCCGCGCCGGCGAGGCGTTCACCTCGGCGATCGCCGTGTCGATCGCCTCCGCGATCTCGGGCTTCTCGGAGCAGAGCCGGGCGAGCGCCGAGCGGAGAACCTCCTTGTCGCGGTGCCTCCGGGTGACGCTCTCGATGTCGGTCGCGGTCGAGAGCGGGAGGTTCCCGAACGAGTCGGCGATGAACGCCAGGAGGTCCGAATTGACCTGCCAGGCGGCCTCGTTCAGCAGCTCGTTGAGCGACCGGGGCGCGACGGGCATGACGTGGTCGAAGTAGGCGAACGTGAACGTGCCGCCCTCGCGCCTGAGCTGGACGCGGCCGGCCTCGACCTCACGCCCGTAATGGTCGCCCAGGATCGGCATCAGGACGGTGTCGCGGAGCTTGGCCTCGGCCGGCCGCCAGTCGACGTCGAAATAGCCGGCGTAGCGGCTCGACTGGCCGTTCTCCAGGACGTCCCACCACCACTTGTTCTCGCGGCTGGCGATGCTCATGTGGTTGGGGACGATGTCGAGGATCTGCCCGAGCTTCGCCCGGCCGAGGGCCTCGCAGAGCCGGGCATGCGCCTCCTCGCCGCCCAGCTCGGCGTTGGGCCGGGAGTGGTCGAGCACGTCGTAGCCGTGCGTGCTCCCCTTGCCCGCCTGGAGATAGGGCGAGGAATAGAGGTGCGTCACCCCCAGGTCGCTGAGATAGCCCGCGATCGACGCCGCGGCGTCGAAGCCGAACCCGGCGTGCATCTGAACCCGGTACGTGGCCAGTGGGAAAGGCATGTCGTTCCCGTGGATGGGGGAGATCGAGGGGCCGGCATCGGCCGCCCTCGGCGCAGTTCGACGCGCCCCGCTTCGGCTGGGCGGAGACTCGCCGCCCAATCCTGCGAACGGCGTGCCGATCGCTGCTCCGCGCGGGCCTCGCGGCTCGCACCGCCGGGGCACGCAACTTGCTGCGCATCATACCCATTCGGAACGCAAACCGGGACGGTTCCGAGCGGGCTAGAGGTCGAGACGACGGCCCGCCGTCAACTTCGTCCGAGGGATTGAGGCACAATGGCACCCTATCGAGTGTGGGCCCCGCTGGCCCGGCAGGTCTCCGTCAACGTCGCGGGCGAAACGATTCCGATGGCGCCCGACCGCAAGGTCGAAGGCTGGTGGCAGGCCGACGGGCGGAGGGCCCGCGCGGGCGAGGAATACACCTTCAACGTCGACGACGATCGCGAACTGCCCGACCCTCGCTCCGGCTGGCAGCCGCACGGGGTCCACGGGCCGTCCAGGATCGTCGACCACAACGCCTTCCTCTGGACCGACGAGGAGTTCCAGGCGAAGCCCCTCTCCTCGGCCCTGATCTACGAGCTGCACGTCGGCACGTTCACGGCCGAGGGGACCTTCGAGTCCGTCATCGGCAAGCTCGACCACCTCAAGCGGCTGGGCGTGACCCACGTCGAGCTGCTGCCGGTGGCCGATTTCCCGGGGAAATTCGGCTGGGGCTACGACGGCGTCAACCTCTTCGCCCCCCGGCATCTCTACGGCGGACCGGACGGCCTGAAGAAGCTGGTCGACGCCTGCCACGCCCGGAACCTGGCGGTGGTCCTCGACGTGGTCTACAACCACCTGGGCCCGTCGGGCAATTACCTGCCGAAGTTCGCCCCCTACTTCACCGACCGCCACCACACCCCCTGGGGCGACGCCCTCAATTTCGACGGGCCGTACAGCGACGAGGTCCGCCGTTACTTCTGCGACAACGCCCTGATGTGGCTCCGCGACTACCATTTCGACGGCCTCCGCCTCGACGCCGTCCACGCCATCGTCGACACCTCGGCGACGACCTTCCTGGAGCAGCTCGCCAGCGAGGTCGACGTCCTCAAGGCCCACCTCGGCCGCCACCTGGCCCTGATCGCCGAGAGCGACCTGAACGACCCGAGGATCGTCCGGCCCTGGGAAATCGGCGGGTTCGGCATCGACGCCCAGTGGTCCGACGACTTCCACCACGCCCTCCACTCGGTCGTCACCGGCGAGAGGAACGGCTATTACTCGGACTTCGGCTCGATCCGCGACCTGGCCACGGCCTTCGAGACCTCCTATGTCTACACCGGCCGGCGGTCGAAGTTCCGCCAGAAACGCCACGGCCGCCCGCCCATCGGCCTGACCGGGCACCACTTCCTCGGTTACGTCCAGAACCACGACCAGCTCGGCAACCGGGCCCAGGGCGACCGTCTCTGCCACCTGACCACCAAGGAGCGGGCCAGGATCGCCGCGGCCCTGGTCCTGACCGCGCCCTTCATCCCGATGTTGTTCCAGGGCGAGGAGTTCGGCGCAAACTCGCCCTTCCAGTACTTCGCCGACTTCTCCGACGACCCCGACCTGGCGAAGGCCGTCTCCGAAGGCCGCCGCAAGGAATTCGGCCAGTTCGGCTGGAAGCCCGAGGAGGTCCCCGAGCCCGGGTCGCCCCAGACCTTCGAGCGCTCCAAGATCCGCTGGGACGAGATGGAACGCGAGCCCCACCGCTCGCTCCTGGAGTGGCACCGCCGGCTCATCGAGCTCCGCCGGGAGCTTCCCCAGCTCACCGACGGCCGGCTCGACCTCGTCGTCACCGACCACAACGAGGAGGAGAAGTGGCTCTTCGTGGAGCGAGGGCTCGTCTCGATCGTCGCCAACTTCGCCGACGAACCCCGGACGATCCCCCTCCGCGACGGCCGGCCGACCAACGTCCTCCTCGCCAGCGTCCCCGAGGGGATCGAGACGACCGACGACGCGATCACCCTCCCCGGCAACTCCGTCGCCGTCCTCGGCCCCATCGCCGAGGACACCGCCCAGGCCCTCTTCCGCTCCTCGGTCGAGGTCCTGAGCATCTGAGGATGGGCCCAACTGCCCCGATTCAGGAAACGCATCTCATTACCACGAAAAATGTTACGCAATCCAATCGGCGTGCCATTGACGCCGGTTGAGTCCTGAACATCCGAAGCCAATCTTGAGGACTTTCGCGGCCAGGGCGAACCCTGGCCGCCATCCCGGGCGCGAAAACTCAAACCCAACCGATTGCCCCGCCGGCGTCCGGAATTCCAACCCAACGTCGAGCCAACATCCTCGGAAGACAAACCCAACCGATCGGCGAGCCGGTCCCGCTCCGCCTCGACACGTTCTCGAAAAGAGGAACCCAACTTCATCGGGCCTTCCCTCTTCGATTCCAGGGCGAAGCCAACAACCCTCGCGGGCAAACCGAACGGAGGAAATCCGAAGCCAAGGTCGTGAATCTCGAAGCCAACCCAATCACCCACCCGGGGAACTCGAAGCCGACGAGGCATCACCCATCGAGCGGGCCGACGAGGCCCGCTCCGGATGTTTACTATCGTGAAAATGCCGGGCGATTAACCGGGTTTTCGGCCGGGCCATCCAAAATGCCATCCGTCTCCTTCGGATGGCCAACCCAAATACCCGACGCATCTTGCCAGGGCCACCGTCAAAACTCAAGCTTGGCCGGGCAAAGCTGTCCGATTTGACCCTCCGAGAGGTAAAAAACGGGCCAAAAAGGCTCGATTTCCGGTCGCGCTGGGCCAAAAATCGACCAAAATCGATGAGAAATCACGCCTCAAATTCCACTTTGCACAACAAACCAAATTCACCGGGATGACGTGGGCAAAGCAGACAAGGCCCGTCGCCCCCGCCACCAAACTGCGCAATTTCTCCCATTTCCGCAACCGATCTATTTTCCAGGCAGATCCCCGACGACGGTGAAAATGGGGATTGACTCCCGACCCTGGATCCGCCCCCCGCTCCCGGGCTCAGCATCGCGGGCAGCGTCTCTCGTCCCCGTTCCAGGGCCGTCAGATCGTCCCCGACGACTCACCTCCCAGGAACACCAACGGCGAGAGGTGGAACCGGCGGGCGATCCCAAAGTAGCGAATCGCCTCCCATCAGGGCCGAGAACTCGCGGGCTCGCCCGGCTCCGGGTGCCTACTTGCCGATCACCTGGGCATTCCAGACCTTGACGTCGTCGAAGTAGCCGTCCTTGCCGCCCACCCCAAGTTCGATCTTGGACTTGGTGGCATGGGCGATGCCGGATGACTTGAGATAACCGGCCGGCTTCCCGTCGATGGTGACGCGCATCTCGTCTCCGGCGGTCTCGACGACCAGGGTGTACCATTTCCCGACTTCAAGCCTGGCGGGATAGGTGACGCTCCGGCCGGCCAGGAGTTTGGCGACCTCGGCCTTCCGGGCGGGGTCCTTCTTCATCTCGTAGATGTCATTACGCATCCCCCCGTCGCGCTCGTCGATGAGTGTAACCCCGTTCAGCCGGACCTGGGCCCGGCAGATGTGCCCGTAGTGGGCGCCGGTGTACTTGCGATCGTCGAACTCGACGTCGATCATCGAGGCGCCTTCGAAGCGAATCCTGGCCTCGACGATGCTGTCCTTCGTCGGGATCTCCAGCCCGTGCACGGCGGCGTGGGCCGTGACCGCGGGCTTGCCGTCGGCCGCCGGCGCGTTCTTGTCGCGAGTCTGCGTCCCCTTGAGCGTGCCATCAACGAACGCGAAGGTCGGTACCACCTTGTGCCAGACCCTGGCGGGCTTGCCCTCGAAGTCGTCGGAGAAGAGGAGTTCCTTCTTCTCGGCGATCGGCGCGGCGGGGACTGGCGGCCGGTCGGCCGCGACGGCATGGGCGGCGATGAGCAGGAACAGGGGGAAATGGCGAGGGTTCATGGGTCGTCGGGGGCAGGGATGATGGTCCGGGTCGAAAGTACGGCGGGACCATCGTAGGCGATCGGGCCGGTCGGCTCAAGGATCGACGCCCCCTGTCGGCCGGGCGATCCGGGTACCTGCCGGGCCGGGTGGCCGACTCGCGGCCCCGGAACGCGACCGGGCCCCCGACCATCCCGAAGGACGACCGGAGGCCCGATTTTCCGATCTCAACCGCAACCATCAGGGCGTGACGATGACCTTGGACTGGGAGGGCACCACCACCGGCCTCTCGACCTCGATCACGGGGGTCGTGGTCTGCGTCTCGATCACGCGAGGAGCGGGCGCGGCGTTGATCACCTTGACGGTCGCGGCGACGGCCAGCCGGTCGACCACGCTGCTCACCCCGGTCGTGTTCTCCACCAGGTCGACCGCCCGAAGCTTGGCGGCCTCGCTCGGGACGGAACCCTGGAGGATGACGACGCCGCCCGGTTGGACTTCCAGCCGGAGCGTGGAGCCGGCCATCTTCTTGTCCCAGTTGATCCGCTTGCCGACGCGGGCGAGAACGTCGCTCTCCTGGGCGGTAATCTGCCCACGGGCGACCCCATCCTCGACGGTGGCGCGGATGTTCTTGCCGGCCTGGTCGAGGCCACGTCCGATCCGGTTGAGCGGGCCATCCTGGGCGGAAGCGGCGGAGACAAGAGCAAGCGACAGGGCGACGGTGGAAAGCGCGCGGATCATGATCGTATTCCGGATGGGTGGGATGGCCGGTTCAGTTCAGGGAGGTGCGGAATCGAGGTGAGGTGAGTTGCAATTGAGCAACTGGCGTGCCGATATCGATCCGGGAGAACCAAGCCACAGACAGGCTGGAAGCCTGTAGGCTCAAGGGTCGGCTAAAGACAAGCCGGACTGAAGGGTCGAATTATCTCCGTCCCCTTTTCCCCCGCCGCGCTGGCGAAGGGCCGTCACCAGCGATCGAGAGTGCGTCCGGATCTACCTCGGCTGCGTCCTGGCCGGCCGAGGCTGGCGGACCCTCGCCAGGGACACCGGCCTCACCCCGGGGCAGGCCAACGGCCTCTGGAGGAGGGGGAAGCGGCTCGTCGAGCAGGCCCGAGACTCCGGGATGCTCGACCATCTGAGGATCACCTGATCGGCCGGAGCTGGCCCCGGCACATCATGCCGGTCTGCCCGGCGAACTCGCCGTCCTCGACCTTGACGTCCACTCCCCTCGTGATGACGTCGTCCCCCTTGGCCTCGTCGCGGATGACCAGGATGCGCGTGCCGGGCGAGAGCATCGGCCAGGGGACGATCTCATCCGAGTCGGGGTCCCGGGACTGGACGAGCGGGATCAGCTGCTGGTCGTCCCGATGCTCGGGACCCCGGAACATGGCCGGGTTGAAGGCCGCCAGGGCACGGTCCCCCGTCTTGAGCCGGAACAGCTCCGGGTCTCCCTCCGAGCACCCCGCCAGAAGGACCGCCGCCGCCATCGCGAAACGTGTCGTCATGGCCCGAAGACTCCGAGAAAGGGCGTCCGTCTAACGTCTTTCCCCGACAACCGGGACGCCTAAAAAAAGAAGCCGGGCATCCCTTGATTTGTTGCATCGAGCGAAGCCATCATGTCGCCCGGGGCAAACGAGATGCGATCCGAGACAACTCAGCCCGAAAGCCAAGGCATCCTCGCCGACGAGGAAGGAAGGATTCCACGATGAGCATCCCGCTCCGACCCTGGTCGCCCCACCCCACCGCCCCGTCCCCCCTCGACGAGATCGGCCCGACCCCGATCCAGATCCGATGCGTCGAGCAGGACACGCCGAAGGGCCCTCACGTCGACTTCCTGATCGTCTGGGACGCCGAGGACGCCGCGCGTTGCCGGTTCTGCAAGCCGGGGACGTGCACGTTCATCCCGGCCAATCCCCAGATCGGCACTTGCCGGGTCCGCCGTGAAGGCCGACTAGACGATGTCGCGCCGCTTTTTGGGAGCTGACTGCCCCATCGGCCTCGACTCGATCGCCACGTCACGCCCGACCGACCCGCCTTCATCGGCGGGTTTCTCAGCGGGACCGCCTTCGACGAGGTCATTACCATCCGAGGCGAAAAGCGCCTCGACCTGGGGGAGCAACCTCCGGAGCCTCGCCTCCTGCTCGCCGTCGGAGAGCGAGAGGAAGTCGAGCAGGACCGCCCCGACAAGGCCCTCGATCCCAGCTTGCGGCCCCGGTAGAAGACGCCCCGGCGCTGCATCGCCAGGACCGCCATCTTGACCCCGTCGACGACCTCTGGCGCGGTCCGCGCCGTCACCTTGTTCTCGTTGGTCGGTTTCGTCATGACGGACAGTGTTGCCATAACCCGTTGCTCCCATCAAGGTTAAAATCCAAACTTAACAACCTCCGAACTTTCTTACTTTCGGAACTTGACTCCGCCCGGAATAAAGGGGACGGAGATAATTTAGTTGACGGATTGATCTAATATGGTCTAGTTTCGTTCCTATGCCACGTACCGCACGCGCCTCCGTCGGGGGCCTCATCTATCATGCCCTGAATCGGGGCAATCGTCGCGCGGCCGTCTTCCATAAGCCGGGCGACTACGACGCCTTTGTCGAGGCGATCGCCGAGGCCCGGCGACATCTGCCCGTCGACCTCTTCGCCTACTGCCTCATGCCCAACCACTTCCACCTCGTCCTGCGGCCCCGCGAGGATGGCGACCTCGGTCGGTGGATGCGCCGACTGCTGACGACCCATGCCAAGCGATATCATCGCCATTATGAGACATCCGGGCACGTCTGGCAGGGCCGATTCAAAGCCTTCCCGATCCAGGACGATGGTCATCTGATCACAGTGCTCCGTTACGTCGAACGCAACCCACTCCGGGCCGAACTCGTCGCGCGGGCCGAGCACTGGAAATGGGCCAGCCTCGCG
>JAJYDH010000709.1 GCA_021777685.1 Planctomycetota bacterium
CGTGATGGGGCCGGCCCGCCGCCAGAACTCCGGGATGGGCGGCGCCATGTCCACCGTGGCCTCGATGTGGATGGCCTCTCCCGCCCACCAGGCGGCCCTGCTCGACCCGACGATCACGATGATCGGAATCGCCGCCAGCGGCTCGTACTGGACCTTCAACGCCTACTGATCCCCGGGCCGACAAGTCTCGCCGTCGTCGACGATGGCCACAGTGACCCGCCTCCTCGCCCCTCGGCATGAGGGGCCGACGTCCCCTTCGCGCGCCCGGATCGGCCCGGTTCCCACCGGGTCGCGCCGGGCGTCGCCTTCATCTATATGGTGAGTGACGGGGCGTTCCGCCGATCCCGGCGGGTTCGTCAGAGGAACAGCGACGTCCGGATCTTGGCGAGGATGACCTGTTCGAGCTTGGGGTCTCGCCCTCGGGGGATCCAGTAGGCCGGGGCCTGGACCGGTCCGACGACCTCTCGGGTCCGGTTGAGCGGGAACTGGTTGTTGAAGACCGCCCGGCCGATCGACTGGCGATCGGGCTGGAGCAGGTCTTCCAGCTCCTTGCGGACCTCGACGCGGACCGCCCAGCCCTGGCCGGACGGGGCGGGCTCGACGGTGACGAAGGCCACCCGTCGGATCGTCTGGAGGGTGCATTCGAACCGCTCCTGGAAGCCGACGGAGTCGCCTTCCCAGGGCTCCAGCAGGGTCGCCCCGGACTTGGGCTGCGTGACGATCCTGCGCTGGACCCGGTCCTCGGAGGCCAGGTCGAAGTACTGGTCGACGGCGGTGATGGTCGCCTTCCAGACGGCCTCGAAGTCGTCGGAGGGGACGATCATCGGGTTCTCGACGAGGGGCCGGGCGGCCCCGGTGGTCGCGCAGCCGGTCGTGCCGCATCCGATCAGCGCCGCGAATCCGGCCAGCAGGAACCTGACGTGCATGGGACAAGCCTCGCCTCAAGGGGACGCGCCCGACGGCCGGAATCCGGGCGCGGTCGGGACGGGACGGGCCGAGCCTCGGAGGATTCGGGGGCGCAGCGCGAGGGGAGGCGGGTCGTCGGGGACGATCGGCGCGGCGGCATGGTGCCGGACCCGGGGGATTCTGGCAAGGTCGGTCGACACCATTTTGTAAAAACCGACCTAGGCTTGTGATGAAGCTCGCCCGCCCCGCCAGGTCCGTTCGAAGGATGTCCGCCCGACCGGGACCCTCGAAGACATCCGCGACCCCGGCCCTCCGGCGAGCCCTCGCCCTCGAACGTCAACCCGACCGCCGCCACGGATCAGGACCAGGATCAGGACCCGACCATGCCCGAACTCAGGGAACATTGCCCGGCCCCGGCCGTCGCCCGACCGGACGCCCCGGCCCCGCTCGACCCGCCCGGGCCGCCCCGAAACCCCTGGAAGGCCCGGAGAGGATGGATCGCCGCCCGGCTCCGGTCGCTCGCCGGGCCGCTGGCGCGCCGGCCATCCGACGGGTCGGCCGTCGACCGCTTCGCCGAGCTGGTCGCGCTCGCCCGCGACCCCGAGGAGGTCCGGGTCGAGCTGGTCCGCCTCGCCGCGGAGATCACCGGGGCCGCGCGGGTCGAGCTGTTCGGCGACCGGAACGGCCGGAACCCCCGTCGGCTCGCCTGCTGGCCGGCGTTCCTCCCGGCCGAGATGACCCGCGAGCCCCATTCGAGCCCCCGGGGGCCGATCGCCGGGCCGGTCGCCCGCGCGATCAGGGAGCGGCCGGGCCCCTTGACGCTCCAGCTCCCGCTCCGGGCCGGCGATGCCCCGATCGGCACCCTCCGGCTGACCGCGAAGGGGCGACGGCCCTGGTCGGGCCGGGTGATCCGGACGCTGGGCACCCTCTGCGCGATCGCCTCGGCCGCCGAGCGCGGGCTCGCCAGGCCGGCCGAGTCGGGCCCGGACGCCCGCCAGGACCCGCAAGGCTCGACGGCCCTCGACGCCTTCCTCGCCTTCGCCCACGCGCAGGCCAGGCGGAGGCACGAGCCGCTCTCGCTCCTCGAAGCGGCGGTCGACCGCCTCGACTCGATCCGCGAGCTGCTCGGCGAGGAGCTGGCCGAGGCCGCCATCGAGCGGGTCTCCCGGGCGATCCGGGCCACCGTCCGGGCCTCCGACGTCGTCGCCCGTCTCGAAGACGGCCGGCTGGCGGTCCTCCTGCCCAACGCCTCGCCCGAGAACGCGCTGAAGGTCGCCGAGGCCGTCCGCGCCGCCATCGCCCGGGCCGGGGCCTCCTCGACGACGATGCCGACCCTGACCGCCTCGATCGGCGTGGCCACCTATCCCAACCAGGCCCACGACGTGACGACCCTCCGGGCCGCCGCCTCCGCGACCCTCACCCGCGCCCGGTCGCAGGGCCACGACCGGATCGCCGCCGCCCCCCCGATCCCCACCCTCGCCGCGCCCGGCCTGGCCCAGCGGGTCGGGTGATGCGTCG
This sequence comes from Planctomycetota bacterium, assembly GCA_021777685.1. Classification (GTDB taxonomy): domain Bacteria; phylum Planctomycetota; class Planctomycetia; order Isosphaerales; family Isosphaeraceae; genus Tundrisphaera. The sequence continues at coordinate 2,425 of JAJYDH010000709.1, forward strand.
GGTCGTGGCCCGAGTCCCTCGTGGCGGGCTGGCCATCCGAATCGGTAGAATTGGACTCGACCCAACCCGATCCGGAGGGGCGTCGAGGCATGAAAGCCGTCGGAGAGTCGATCGAACTGCTCTACGCCGCCTTCGCCGGCCAAGCCAGGCCGCTGAAGATCTCCTATTGCCCGTGCTGCATCACCGACGAGGAGATCG
>JAJYDH010000143.1 GCA_021777685.1 Planctomycetota bacterium
GTCGTGGACCGCGGAGAGTCAGGCCGGAATCCGAGCCCGGGTTCCCCGCAGTGCGGGCGCAGCGCGGGGAGCAAAATCATGCCGTCGAATGATCATCAAGGCTTCAGAGGAGGTCGTGCCATGCCGAATCATGAGGGCCCGCGGGGCGCGGGGTGGACCGGGCCGGGCGAGGAAGAGCGGGACATGTACGTGCAGATCATCGATCAAATCGCACGCCTGCGCGATGAGAGTGACGACCTCCGTGGCCGCGTACGTCGCCTCGAATCGCACTCCGGCCGCGGGATCATCCACCCTTGCGATTTCTCGTACGGATTGGGGCCAAGGCCATCATGACCGCGAGTCACGGCCCCCCCAGCCCGGGACGTGCCGAGCATTGCGACGAAATACCCGACGAGGGGCTCGCGTCCCGGATCGGGCATGGGCGGCCGGTCAGGCCGCCCGCCTCTCCCCGCGGCCCGCACAGTGTGGTCCGCGCAACGCATCTCACGACAAGGAGCTATCTCATGGACCGCAGGCAGATGCTCGGGAGTTTGGGGGTCGCCGCCGCGGGGATCGCCGCGACCGGCGGCGTGGCCCACGCGCAGCAGGAGAAGGGACACGACCACCACAAGAAGGGCGACGTCCACCACAAGTGCGCCGAGGCGTGCTTCGACTCCGCCCAGGAGTGCAGCGAGGGCTTCGACCACTGCCTCGAGCAGCTCGCGGCCGGCAAGAAGGCATACGCCAAGGCGGCGCACCTCTGCCGCGACTGCGCCGACGTCTGTTCGACGTCGGGCAAGCTGGTCGGGGGCATGAGCCCGCTGATGGCCCATACCTGCCACGCCTGCGCCGAATGTTGCGACGATTGCATCGCCGAGTGCCAGAAGCTGGGCGACCCCGAGATGAAGGGGGTGATCGACGCGCTCAGGGCGTGCGCCGCGAGCTGCAATGAGATGGTCAAGGCCATGGGCGGCCCGGACCACCACGAGAAGAAAGCCTGACGGCTGCCCCCGCCCGGGACGGACCCCGGGCGGCGGGCGTTATCGCGGTGACAGCGCCCCGGATCGGTGCTAGTGTCGCGAAATTCGCAAATGAGCAATACATACTGAAGGGGTCGCCATGGCGTCTGATATCGCGGCAACGCCCGCCGGGAAGAACAAGAAAAAGCTCGCCGTCGTGCTCGGGCTGACGACCATCTACCTGGTCGCGGAAGTCGTCGGCGGCCTGCTCACCGGGAGCCTGGCGCTCCTGGCCGACGCCGGGCACATGACGACCGACGTGGCGGGGCTCGGCCTGGCCCTGCTCGCGATCTGGTTCGGCGGGCGTCCCGCCACGCCCGAGCGGACCTACGGCTATTATCGCGCCGAGATCCTTGCCGCGCTGGCGAACGCGGTCGTGCTCTTCGGCATCTCCTTCTACATCCTCTACGAGGCCTACCTGCGATTCCTCGACCCCCCGAAGGTCGAAAGCGGCTGGATGCTCGTCGTGGCCGCCATCGGGCTGGTCGTCAACCTCGCCGGGATGGCGATCCTCCGTTCGGGATCGGGCGAGAGCCTCAACATGAAGGGGGCCTATTTCGAGGTGCTTTCCGACATGCTCACCTCGATCGGCGTCATGGCCGCTGGGGCGATCATGTGGTCCACGGGCTGGTACTACGCCGACCCGCTCTTCTCAGCCGGCATCGGGCTGTTCATCCTGCCCCGCACCTGGAAGCTCCTGAAGGACGCGTTGCACGTGCTCCTCGAGGGCACGCCCTCGGACGTCAACCTCGCGGCGGTCCGCGAGACGATCCGCGCTACCGCCGGGGTGGCAAGCGTGCACGACCTCCACGCCTGGTCGCTCACGTCCGGCTCGAACGCCCTGAGCGTTCACGTTGCGCTTGCCGACGGGGCCGACCACGTCGCGGTCCTGTCCGGCGTCCGGCGGCGCATCATCGAGGGTTTCCCCATCGCCCACACGACGATCCAGGTCGAGCCCCGCGACTGGAAGGGGTGCGACTCAACGCACGACTGAGGTCGAGGGACTGGCACGCCCGGCGCGACCGCGCGTCCGGCCCCGCTTTTAATTTCGCCATGTGCACATCTTGTTGTCTGCGGTCCGAGCAGGTGAAGAGCCGGCACTAGGCGTGCCGCTCGGCCACAGAACAGGTGCGGGTTGGAGATGGATCGGATTCCAATTCATCGACCAGGAGGGTTCCCATGACGTTGCATTTCCGACTCGGCCTGTGCGGGCTCGCGCTCGCGGCCGCCGCCGGCCTCGGCGAGGGGCAGGCCCGCGGACAGGGGACCACCACCCTGCTCGACGATATCGTCGCCATCTCCTCGGGCGAGCGGGCCAAGGAACGGGCGAGGGACTCGACCCGGCTCGGGCCGATCCACGGGTCCCGCGAGAGCGGGTTTCCCAGGATCGCCGGCGTCGACGAGCCGCGGCTGGGGGATCGCCTGCCCAGCGCGCGGCCCCTGGACACGCTCCAGGCGTTCTCGCGGCAGACCGATGTTTCCTCCCCCCGGGACCGCCAGTCGCCGATCCGGACGCCCGCTCTGCCGGAGCGGGTCCAGTCGCAAGTCCCCCTCTACGGGCCGATCCAACGGCCAGCCGCCGAGGACGAAGGCCCCCAGGACGGCCTCACCCTGGAGCAGGCCATCGCCATGCTCGCCCGGGCCAACCCCGATCTCGCTGTCAAATACCAGGAGATCCCCAAGGCCGACGCCGACATCCTCACCGCCGGGCTCTGGGGGAACCCCCTCGTCTTCGCCGCGGCGGACGGGGTCCCTTACGGGGACAAGTATTCGCCGCGGCGGCCCGGCTCGAACACCTACTCGGTCTCGTTCGTCCAGCCCTTCGACGTCAATGGCAAGATCCGGGCCCGGACCCGCCTCGCCAAGGCGAACAAGCAGGTCCTCTGCGCGCAATACCAGGACGCCGTCCGGCTCGAGGCCGAGGGCCTGCACGCGGCGTATGTCGACGTGCTCGCGGCCCGCACGACGCTCCACTACCTCCGGACGAGCGTGGCGAACTTCGAGAGCCTCTTGAAGACCACCCAGGACCGCGTCAAGAAGGGCGCGGCCTCCGAGGCGGAGCTGGACACCGCGCTCATCCAGCGCGAGACGACGGTCAACGCCCTGGACGAGGCGGAGACGCGGCTGAGGCAGTCCAAGCGCACCCTGGTCGTCCTGATCGGCATCCCGGCCTCCGAGGCCGACCGGGTCGAGCCGCGCGGGACCATCCACGACCGGGCCCCCGTCGCACCGCCGGCGGAGCAGCTCGTCGGCATGGCCCTCTCCAACCGGCCGGACCTCGCCGCCACGCGCCTGGGGGTCCGCTCGGCGGCGGCGAACGCCGAGCTGCAGCGCCGTGAGCGGTTCCCGGACGTCTTCGCGCTCGCCACGCCCTACGCGTTCGACGCCAACAACGGCGACCCCGGCGCCAAGGCCGCCACGTCCTGGGGCGCGGGGATCTTCGCCACCATCCCGATCGCCAACCGCAACCAGGGGAACATCCGCCGGGCCGACCGGAACGTGATGCAGACCCAGCTGGAGGTCTCGGGCCTGGAGCGCCAGGTGGCGGCCGAGGTCGAGAACGCGACCCTGGAGTACCGCTCCTCCCGCGCCGCCGTCGAGCGGATCGAGGGGCTGATCCTGCCGCGGGCCGAGCACCGCCAGGAGAACCTACGGCGCCTCTACACCGAGGGCCAGGAGAACCTGGACGTCTACCTGAACGCCCAGCGCGACTACAACGAGGTCGTCCGCCAGTATCGCGACGCGTTGATCCGCCACCGGCGGGCGATGCTCTCGCTCAACACCGCCGTGGGCCTGAGGATCCTGCCATGAGATTCGAGTCCTTCCCGCTCCGTCCCGACGCAGGCGTCGGCCTGACCCGCTTACGCAACGCTGAAGCCATCAACAGGACCGAGGCAACCATGAGACCGTCAATTCCAGGAATCGGCTGTAGGGACCTTCCCCAACCGCCCGGCATCGCGTGTCTGCCGATGGCGGCAGTCGCGCCCCGTCGGATTCGCCCAGTCCGGAGGCCGGAACGATGAGCACCGCCCCGCGAACCCTGCAGCCGAGCGGAATGGGGGCGTCGTGGCTCGCGGCCTGCCTCCTGGTCGGGGCCGCCCTGGGGGCCGGGGCCATGTACGCGGCCCGCGGCGTCCCCGGGGCGGCGCTCGGGGAACGGGCGGAGGAGAAGAAGGGCGGGGACCACGACAAGCACGAGCCCGGCATCGTCGCCCTGGCCGAGGAGAAGCAGAAATCCGCCGGGATCGAGGTCAGCCCGGTGCCGCGAGGCCGCTTCGCGCTCAGCAAGTGGGTCACCGGCCGGCTCACGCCGAACGAGGACCGGCTGGCCCACGTCTACTCCCAGGTCGAGGGGGTCGTCCACGATGTGCCGGTGCGCTACGGGCAGCGGGTCAAGGCCGGCGACGTGCTCGCGGTCGTCGACAGCCAGCAGGTCGGCAAGGCGAAGCTCGCCCTCGTCGGCGACCGGCAGGACGCCCGGATCGCCGCGGTCAACAAGGACTGGGCCCAGAAGGTCTACGACAACACCCAGGCGCTCATCCGCGAGCTCGAGAAGGGCGACCCGCCGCAGGAAATCGCCGAGCGCTTCCGCGACAAGCCGATCGGGGAGAATCGCGAGCAGCTGGTGTCGGCCTACGCCCGGCTGCAGCAGACGCGGGCCGAGAACGACCGGTCGAAATCGCTCGCCGATCGGGGGAGCCTGAGCCAGCGGGAGTACCAGAAGGCCAAGGCCGATTTCGAGGCGGCGCAGGCCACTTACAGCTCGCTCCTCGAGCAGATCCGCTTCACCTCGGGGCAGCAGCTGCTCAAGGCCCAGCAGGCGCTCGACCAGGCGAGGGTCGCCGAGGGGGCGAGCAGGTCGGCCCTGGTCATCCTGGGCTACCGCGAGGCGGACGTCCAGAAGATGGACCCGCTCTCCGAGGGGGAAGAAGTGGCCCACTACACCCTCAAGGCGCCCTTCGCCGGCACGGTCACCGGCAAGGAGGTCGTCCTCAATGAGCGCGTGGGGCCCGAGAAGAAACTCTTCGACCTGGCCGACCTCTCCACCGTCTGGGTGCAGGCCGACATCTTCGAGAAGGACTTGCCGGCCTTGGTCGGCTTGCAAGGGCGCCAGGTCCGGTTCCGCGCCGGCACGTACCCCGGGAGGCGGTTCGAGGCCAAGGTCTTCTACGCGGGCGACATCGTGGAGGAGAAGACGCGCGCCGTGCGGCTGACGGCCGCGGCGGAGAACCCCGACGGGGCCTTGAAGCCCGGGATGTTCGTCGAGGTGGAGCTTCCCATCGGGGCCGACGAGAACGTGATCCAGGTCCCGGCTTCGGCCCTCCAGGACCATGAGGGGAAGACCTTCGTCTTCGTCCGGCTCGAGGACGGCCAGTTCCGGCGGCGGGACGTGACGGTCGGCCGCACGAACGAGCAGGCCGCGGAGGTTGCCGAGGGGCTCAAAGAGGGCGACCAGGTGGTCGTCCGGGGGGCGTTCGCGCTCAAGACCGAGCTGCTCCGCGAGCAGATCGGCGAGGATTGAAAGCAGGCCCGCGGGCCGAGCGGCCCGCCGCGATCTTACCCCGAGTCCCCGAATCGAGGCCGGCCGGCCGGAGAGCCCGAATGCCATGCTGAACAAGATCATCGAGTTCTCGCTCAAGAACCGCTTCCTCGTCCTGGTCCTGAGCGTCATCCTCATCGGCTCGGGCCTCTACTCGACGGCGCGGCTGCCGATCGACGCCGTGCCCGACCTGACCAATGTCCAGGTCCAGGTCCTGACGAACTCCCCGGCCCTGGGGCCGCTCGAGGTCGAGCAGTTCATCACCTTCCCCGTCGAGCGGGCCATGAGCGGCATGCCTCGCGTAGAGGAGATCCTCTCCGTCTCCAAGTTCGGCCTCTCGAACGTCACGATCGTCTTCGAAGAGGGCGTGGACATCTACTGGGCGCGGGCCCTGGTGCTCGAGCGGCTCTCCCAGGCCCGCGAGGAGATCCCGGCCGGCTACGGCTCGCCCGGGATGGCACCCGTCTCCACGGGCCTGGGCGAGATCTACCAGTTCGAGGTCCGCGGCGAGGGCCACTCGCTGATGGAGTTGCGCACCATCCTCGAATGGTCGGTCGCCTATCAGCTGAAGACGGTCCCCGGCGTCGTCGAGGTCAACACCTTCGGCGGCGAGCTCAAGACCTACGAGGTCCGCATCGACCCGGAGAAGCTCCTCAATTACGACATCTCGCTGGGCCGGGTCTTCGAGGCGCTCCGGCGGAACAACGCCAACGAGGGCGGCGGCTACATCGTCCACTACGACGAGCAGCGGATCGTCCGCGGCGAGGGCCTCATCGAGAAGCTGGACGACGTCGCGAACATCGTCCTCGACTCGCGGCAGGACGGCACCCCCATCCACGTCCGGGACGTCGGCGAGGTCCGCTTCGCCCCGATGATCCGCCAGGGGGCCGTCACCCGGGACGGCCGCGGCGAGGTCGTCTCAGGCATCACCATGATGCTCATGGGCGAGAATTCGCGGGTCGTCGTCGACCGCGTCAAGGCGAAGATCGAGGACATCCGGAAGACCCTGCCGAAGGGCGTCACCATCGAGTCCTACTACGACCGGACCGACCTGGTGCGGAAGACCATCCTCACGGTCTTGAAGAACCTCTCCGAGGGCGGCCTCCTCGTCATCGTCGTCCTGTTCATCCTCCTGGGCAATCTCCGGGCGGGGCTCGTCGTCGCCTGCGCCATCCCGATGGCGATGCTGTTCGCGATCGACATGATGCTCTACTGGGGGATCGCCGGGAGCCTGATGAGCCTCGGGGCCATCGACTTCGGGCTGGTCGTCGACAGCTCCGTCATCATGATCGAGAACTGCGTCCTGCGGCTCTCCGGCCATGGCGCGCCGGAGAACGACCGGCGGAGCGTCGAGGAGGTCGTGCGCGACGCGGCCATCGAGGTCAGGCGTGCGACGATGTTCGGGGAGCTGATCATCACCATCGTCTACCTGCCGATCCTGGCGCTCATCGGGATGGAGGGGAAGCTCTTCCGGCCGATGGCGCTGACGGTCGTCTTCGCGCTCGCGGGGTCGCTCGTCCTGTCGCTCACGCTGATGCCGGTGCTCGCCTCGATGGCGCTGAAGCGTGAAAAAGACCCGGAAGGGGGCGTGGTCCGGTGGTGCCGGTCGCACCGCGTCGCCACGTCCCTCGTCATCGCCCTCGTCGCCCTCGGCCTCCCGCTCGCCGGGGTCTTCGCCGGCTTCGGGCTCCCGCTGGCATCGCTCGTGAACCCGCCTCGCGCGTACCTGCTCCTCCGGAAGAGCATCCCGACCGAGGAGCTGATCCTGCTCGTGGTGACGCCCGCGATCCTCATCGGGCTCGCGCTCACGGCCATCCTCCTCGGGGGGCCGGTGAAGGAGAAGGACGTGTTCCTGATCCGCTGGGCGAAGGCGGCCTACGAGCCGATCCTGCACCGTGTCCTGAATCACCCGGCCCTCACCCTCGGGACGGCCGCGGCGCTGTTCGCGGGCGCCGTGTGGCTCGCGTTCGGCCTCGGCGCCGAGTTCATGCCGAAGCTCGACGAGGGGTCCATCGCGGTCCAGGCGTGGCGGCTGCCGAGCGTCTCGCTCGAGAAATCGGTCGAGTCGGCCACCCAGATCGAGAAGGTCCTCAAGTCGTTCCCCGAGGTCGATACCGTCGTCTCGAAGACCGGGCGGGGCGAGATCGCCACCGACCCGATGGGGGTGGAGATCAGCGACATCCTCGTGATGCTCAAGCCGCGCGAGGAATGGACCACGGTCCGCAGCCCGGAGGACCTGGCGGCCGTGATGGCTCGGGTCCACGACGGCGAGCCCGCGGAGGAGCTTCGCAGGCGTGCGGCCGATGTATTCGCCGCGTTCGAGAAGGAGAACCTGGTCAACCCCAAGGACCGGCTCGTCAAGGCGATGGACGAGCTCCTGACCGCCGTCGTGCCGAGCAACATCTTCAGCTACTCGCAGCCGATCGAGCTGCGGGTCAGCGAGTTGGTGGCCGGCGTGCGCTCGGACCTGGGCATCAGCCTCTACGGCGACGACCTCGAGACCCTGCGGCGGAAGGGGGACGAGATCGTCTCGGTGCTCCAGTCCGTCCCGGGCGCCGCCGACGCCAAGGCCGAGCAGGTGGCGGGGCTGCCGGTGCTGCGCGTCCACATCCGGCGGGACGAGATCGCCCGCTACGGCATCAATGCCTCCGACGTCCTCGACGCCGTCGCCGCCGTCGGCGGCAAGACCGTCGGCCAGGTCTTCGAGGGCCAGCGGCGCTTCGCCCTGCAGGTCCGGTTCGACCCGGCGGTCCGCAAGGACCTGGACGCGATCCGCCGGATCAAGGTGGCGGACCCCCAGGGGCGGCAGATCCCGCTGGAGCAGCTCGCCGACCTCGCCGTCGAGCAGGGCCCGGCGCAGATCAGCCGCGACAACATCCGGAGGCGCATCCTGCTGGAGTGCAACGTGCGCGGCCGGGACGTGGCCAGCTTCGTCGCCGAGGCGCAGCGCCGGATCGCCGAGCGGGTCCAGCTCCCGACGGGCTACTCGCTGACCTGGGGCGGCCAGTTCGAGCACCTGGTCTCGGCGTCGCGCAGGCTCGCGATCGTGGTCCCGCTCGCGCTGTTCCTCATCTTCCTCCTGCTGTATTCGAGCTTTAACTCGGCGCGGCTGGCGCTCCTCATCTACCTCGCCGTCCCGATGGCCTCGATTGGCGGGATCGCGGCCCTGTGGCTGCGGGGCATGCCGTTCTCGATCTCGGCCGGGGTGGGCTTCATCGCGCTCTTCGGGGTCGCGGTCCTCAACGGCCTGGTGCTCGTCAGCTACGCCGAGCACATCCGGGCCGAGGGAACGGACGCGACGGAGGCGGCGTTCCAGGCCGGCATGGTCCGGCTGCGCCCGGTCCTGATGACCGCGCTCGTCGCCAGCCTGGGGTTCCTGCCGATGGCGCTGTCGAGCAGCGAGGGGGCGGAGGTCCAGCGACCGCTCGCCACGGTCGTCATCGGCGGCCTGGTCAGCTCGACGCTGCTGACCCTGCTGGTGCTGCCGACCATCTACCACTGGTTCGTGCCGCCGGGTGGTGCTGCGGCGGGCGGACCCGCCGGAATCGACGGGGCGGCGCCCGGGACCGGGACGGCGCAGTGAAGGCCGGAGTTCGGGGACCCGCCGCTGCGACCTGGCCCGCACCTCCACCGACGCCTAGCGGGGAGCTGATCTCGCCTCGCCGCGGTCGCGCGATCGAGCGGTCCGCCAGCGGGTCCCCGGCGAAGGAGGGGCATGCCACAACCCGAACGCACGGCGGGGTTGCAACGAGGCAATCGCGGAGGTATCGAGACATCCTCGTTCGGCACCGGAGGGCCTGCCGGTCCGGGGGACACCGCTCCTAGCCGTCGCACCCGGGCACTGCAATTCCCGATGGATTCTTAATCGGCGTTAAGCTACTCAGATTAATCATATGAACTCGCTCGCCCTCACAGCCGGGGCTTATGCCCTCATCCCAGCCACGGCCATCGCCGCGGGTGCGGCCCTTGCCGCGTTCCAACCCCCGGGGCCGTTCGTGCGGAGCGCCACCCAGCATTTCGCGGCCGGCGTGGTCTTCGCCGCGGTGGCCGGGGAATTGCTGCCGGATATCATGCACAGGGGATCGCCCGGCGGGGTGTTCGTCGGCTTTGCCCTCGGCACGGCGCTCATGCTCGCCGTCAAATGGTTCTCCGAACGGAGGGAGGCCGGGCGGCCCGGTGCGGGGGGGCTGATCGCCACGGTCGGCATCGACCTGTTCATCGACGGGATCGTCATCGGGATCGGGTTCGCCGCCGGCTCCCGGCAAGGCGTGCTCCTGACCGTGGCACTCACCATCGAGGTCCTCTTCCTGGGCCTGTCTGCCGCCTCCGCCCTGACGAGGGCCGGTGCCTCGCGGGCGAGGGTCATCGGCGTGCCGGCCTCGCTCGGCCTCCTGCTGGCGATCGGCGCGGTGGCCGGCGCGGGCCTGCTCGGCTCCCTCACGGGCGCCGTCATGGAGGCGGTACTCTCGTTCGGCCTCGCGGCGCTCCTTTATCTCGTGACGGAGGAGCTATTGATCGAGGCCCACGAGGAGCCGCAATCCCCGTTCATCGCCGCCATGTTCTTCGCGGGCTTCCTACTCCTGTGCATGGTCGAGATGCTCGCATGAACATAACGTATATTTTGATTGGAATCAGCCCATGAGCCTCCGCCGGACGACCATCGATCTGCACTTCCTCCTGCCCGAGATGCCCGACGACGACGACGCCTGCGTCGCCCGCCTGGAGGCCCTGAGTGCCGCGGGCCGCGGCATCAGCCGAGCGCATGTCAAGCGCGAAGGCGATAAGCCCCCGACTCTGTGCCTCCACTACGACCCGGACGTGGTGACGCTCGCCCAGGTGGAGCGGCTGGCCAAGGCGACCGGCCTCCAGATCACCGAACGCTTCGGCCACGCGATCATCCCCTTCCGCCTGATCGGCGGCGAGGACGCCGCGCGGCGCATCGAGAAGGGCCTCGCCGGCCAGAAAGGCGTGCTTGGCGTGTCGGTGAGCCTCCCGGCCCAGGTCGCGCGGATCGAGTTCGACCGGCAAGTCATCTCGCGGGAGGCGATCCAGCGGCAGGTCGAGGGGGTGACCGATGCGCCCAAGCCGAGCCGCCCGAAGTCTTGCTGCGGGTCGGAGAAGGTAGAGGCCGGGCACGAGGGGGATGACCACGGGTCCCCGTGGTATTCGCGGCACAAGGAGCTCGTCTGGAGCCTCATCGCTATCTCGCTATTGGCGCTCGCCTGGTGCGGGGAACGTTGGGCGGGGCTTCCGCGCGGGGCCGCGATCGCGATCTACCTCGGCTCCTACGCCTTCGGCGGTTACGACCTGGTGCGCCACGCCCTGAAATCGTGGTCGAAGGGCCGATTCTCGTTCGACATCGACCTCCTCATGCTCGTCGCCTCCGTCGGCGCCGCCATCCTCGGACAGTGGACCGAGGGGGCGTTCCTCCTGTGCCTTTTCTCCTTCGCGCACGCGCTGGAACACTACGCGATGGACCGCGCGAGGGGTGCCATCCGGGCGCTCGCCGACCTCGCCCCTCCCCTCGCCCGCATCATGCGCGACGGACGCGAGGTCGAAGTGCCGGTCGAGCAGGTGGCGAGAGGCGAAATCGTCATCGTCCGGCCCGCCGAACGGATATCCGTCGATGGCAAGGTCGTCTCCGGGCGCTCGGCGGTCAATCAGGCACCGATCACAGGCGAATCCGTCCCGGTGGAGAAGGAACCGGGGGCGGAGGTCTATGCGGGGACGATCAACGGCGAAGGAGCGCTTGAAATCGAGACCACGCGCGCCGTGGGCGACCGGACGCTCGACCGCGTCATCAAGCTCGTCTCGGAGGCCCAGACGCAGAAGGCCCCGACGCAGCAGTTCACCGACCGATTCGAGGCGATCTTCGTGCCCGCGGTCCTCGTGGCCGACCTGCTCCTCATCGCACTGCCCCCGCTGCTGGGTTTCTGGGGCTGGCAGACGAGTTTCTATCGCGGGATGGCGCTCCTCGTGGCCGCCTCACCCTGTGCGCTCGCGCTGGGCACCCCCGCGGCGGTCCTGGCCGCCATCGCGCAGGCCGCCCGCAAGGGCGTGCTGATCAAGGGCGGCGCCCACCTGGAGAATCTGGGGACGATCCGGGCCATCGCCTTCGACAAGACCGGCACCCTCACCGTCGGCAAGCCCGAGGTGACGGACCTGATCCCCATGGCGGGCGTCGACGAAGATCAGCTCCTCGGCGTCGCCGCCTCGGTCGAGCGGCGCAGCCAGCATCCGCTGGCGCAGGCCGTGGTCCGGCGCGCCGAAGGGGCGAAGCTGGGATTTCGCGAGGCCGGGGATCTGGAAAGCATCACGGCACGGGGCGTCCGTTCGACGATCGAGGGCACGCAGGTCGAGATCGGCACCCTTCGCTTATGGGAGGGCAGCACCATTCCCGAGGAGATCCGGGCGGCCGTGGTCAAGCTGCAGGCCGCCGGCCGCAGCGTCATGGCCGTCCGGCATGGCGACCGCTGGCTCGGCGTCATCGGGGTCGCGGACCGACCTCGCGAAGGCGTGAGGGAGATATTGGGCCAGCTGCGTGACATGGAGATCCGACCGCTCGTCATGCTGACCGGGGACAATCGGGGCGTCGGGGAGGCCATCGGAAACGAGGTGGGCGTGGACGAGGTGAAGGCCGATCTCCTGCCGGAGGACAAGGTGACTGCCATCAAGGATATGCTGGCCGAGCACGGGCGAGTGGCGATGGTAGGAGACGGCGTCAACGACGCGCCCGCGCTGGCCAATGCGACCGTGGGCATCGCCATGGGCGGCGCCGGCACCGCCGTCGCGCTCGAGACCGCGGACGTGGCCCTCATGGGAGACGACCTGGCCAAGCTCGCCTTCGCCGTGGGCCTCGGCCGCAAGGCCAGCCGCGTCATCCGCCAGAACCTCTACGTCTCCCTCGGCGTGATCGCCTTCCTGATCGTCGCGACCACCACGGGCTATTTCGGGATCGGCCCGGCGGTCTTCTTCCACGAGGGGAGCACGCTCGCGGTCCTCGCCAACGCGCTGCGGCTCCTCGCGTTCGGGAATCGGGTCGTCTCCGTGCCTGCCTGATTCACGACATGGCCCCGGTGGCGGAGGAGATC
>JAJYDH010000144.1 GCA_021777685.1 Planctomycetota bacterium
GGCCGATTATCTTCGACGAGCCCGGAACGCCGGGCGATTGTTACTTCGAGGTCCTGGGGAGTCGCGTTCATGGTCACGCTGTTCAGCGACCCCAGGATGCTCCAGCACATCCCGAGCGCCACCCACCCCGAGCGGCCCGAACGGCTCCGAGCCGTGATCCGGCACCTGGAACGGACCGGGATCGCCCGTCACTGTCCGACCCGGCCGGTCCGCCCTGCGACCGACGAGGAACTGCTCCGGGTCCACTCGCCGGGCCACATCGCGGCGGTCGACGCCTTCGCAGCCTCGGGGGGCGGACGGATCGAGGTCGACACCTGGGTCTCGCCCGGCTCGCCGCTGGCCGCCCGGCTCGCGGCGGGCGCGGCGGTCGACGCGGTCTCGGCGGTCATCGAAGGGCCCGATCGACTGGCCTTCTGCGCGGTCCGGCCTCCGGGGCACCATGCCCGACCCGACGAGCCGATGGGTTTCTGCCTGTTCGGATCGGTCGCCGTCGCCGCGGCCGACGCGGTCGAACGACTCGAACTCGACCGGGTCCTGATCGTCGACTGGGACGTCCACCACGGTAACGGCACCCAGGAGATCTTCTACGAGGACCCCCGGGTCGCCTTCTTCTCGATCCATCGCCACCCGTTTTATCCCGGCTCGGGGGCTTCGAACGAGACCGGGACCGGCAAGGGCCTCGGGCTCACGAAGAACCTGCCGATCGCGTTCGGGACTTCCAGACACGAATATCTCGCCGCGTTTCGCTCGACACTCGAATCGTTCGCCGACAAGGTCAGGCCCGAACTGGTGATCCTCAGCGCGGGTTTCGACGCCCACGCCGAGGACCCGGTCGGCAACCTTGGTCTGGAGGTTGAGGATTTCGAGGCCATGACCCGCGACGTCCTCGGCGTGGCCGAGGGCCATGCCGAGGGGCGAGTCGTCAGTGTGATGGAGGGCGGCTACAACGTCCCGATCCTCGCCGGATGCGTCGCCGCGCACCTCCAGGCGATGGGGGCCGAGGTTTACTGAACGCTGCCCCTCGAAGTTGATCCACCGAGCGAAAGGCCCTCGATGAAGCCCGCCGACCGTTCCCGCTTCCCGATGGTCGGCCGGATCGTCGTCGGGATCGTCCTGGGGGTCCTGGTCGGGGAAATCCTCGGGGAGCGGGCCGAGCCTCTCTACCAGATCGGCCGGGTGATCCTGGAGATGATCAAGGGACTGGCCGGCCCATTGCTCCTGTTCGCGGTGCTCGACGCCTTCCTACGGACCCACGTCCGGGCGCGGAGCGCCGGGCTGATGGTCGCGATCTCGCTGACCAACGCGGCGATCGCCGTCGCCATCGGCCTGACGATCTCGAACGTCCTCCAGCCCGGTCGCTCGTTCCACCTCGCGGGGTCGGCGGCTTCGAATGCCGCGTCATCGGAGTTCGGAAAGATGACCAGTCAGGTCGCGCCGGGCCGATCGATCGACTTCGTCAAGGATCTGATGGGCTTTCTGCCGACCTCGCTGTTCCGCCCGCTGGTCGAGAACGAGATCATCGCGATCGTCATCCTGGCCGTCCTCGGAGGCGCCGCGCTCCGCCGGGTGAAGACGGAACAGGTCGAGCGCGGCGCGACCGATTACCTCGCGATCGAGGGTGCAATCACGACGATCTACCGGGCCATCGAGGTTGTCCTGGGTTGGGTGATCTCGCTCGTGCCGCTGGCCGTCTTCGGGGTGGTCGCGAGGACCGTGGGGCTCCACGGCTTCCGGTCGTTTCGCGGGGTGCTGGTCTATGTGGGGGTGGGCGTCCTCGGCCTGGCGATCCAGGTACTCGTGGTGTACCAGGCGTGGCTGGTGTTGGTCGCCCGGATGTCGCTGGTCAAATTCTGGTCAGGGGCGAAGGATGCGCTCGCCACGGCGATCGGGACCGGGAGCAGCCTCGCGACCCTGCCGGTCACGCTCCGTTCGCTCGATCGGATGGGTGTCTCGCCCCGTTCGGCGAGGCTCGCGGCGTGCGTCGGCACGAACCTGAACAACGACGGGATCTTGCTCTATGAGGCGATGGCCGTCCTGTTCGTCGCCCAGGCGATCGGCGTCGAGCTGACCCTCGGCCAGCAACTCCTCGCGGCGGCGGCCTGCGTGATCGCCGGGATCGGGATCTCGGGCGTGCCCGACGCCGGGCTGATCTCGCTGCTGATCGTGCTCAAGACCGTCATGCCGCACGAGGCGCGGGTCGACTCGGTCGTCCCGTTCCTGCTCGCGGTCGACTGGGTCCTGGGCCGGTGCCGGTCGACCACCAACGTCGCCAACGACATGCTCGTGGCGGTGCTCCTGGACCGGCTCTCGCCCGAGGAGAAGGTCGACGATTGCCGACTCGCGGTCAAGGAGGGAACCGCGCCCGAGGATGGTCGTTTGATCGGGATGGGGCAGGGGGGTAGACTTCAGGACAGGAACAGTGACCCCGACGGGATTTGAACCCGTGTTGCATGCGTGAAAGGCATGTGTCCTAGACCAGGCTAGACGACGGGGCCGCGATGGCCGGAAGTCATAATTTAAAGTGTGGGCGACTCCCGGTCAAGAGGCCACTGGCAACGAATCGGGGCCGGGGCGGAGGCTCGGCGGGATCACCGAAGGAAGGCGCGAAACCTCTTGCGATACGGATGAGAACTCGTTAGGTTGTCATGCCTGGCCACCAGACCGCCCTCCGGAGGCTCACACGAGATGCGGATTCTGATCCTGACCGGCGATGCCGGCGAGTCGCAGGAAATCTATTACGCCAAGTATCGCCTCGAAGAAGAGGGATGGCTGGTCCACATCGCCGCCCCCGAGAAGCGAGCCTTCCTGTCGGTGGTCCACGACTTCGAGCCGGGTTTCGACACCTACACCGAGAAACCCGGCTATCGCGTCCAGGCGGATGTTGGGATCGATGAGGTCGACCCAACCACTTACGACGCGCTGGTGCTACCGGGCGGCCGGGCCCCCGAATACCTCCGCAACCGGCCGAAGGCGGTGGCGATCACTCGACATTTCGTGGAGGCCGGCAAGCCGATCGCGGCGAATTGCCACGGGCCGCTCCTGGTGATGGCGGCCGGGGGGGTGAAAGGGAAGACCCTGACCTGCTTCCCGGACCTCGAACCGGACGTCCGGGCCGGGGGCGCGGAGTTCGTCAACCGCGACGTGGTCGTCGATGGGATGCTGGTCTCCGTCCGAGGCTGGCCCGACAACGGTCCCTGGATGCGAGAGTTCGTCAAGCTCCTGAAAACAAGAGCGTGACAGAACCCGATCCCTGAGCCGGGATTCAGGTCGAGATTCATGAAGCCAGCATGCCGTGGCCGTCAGGCGACCCCATTCTCCGTACCGTTGGAAGCTTCCTCGTGGGCCCTGAGCTGGTTCTGGATCGCCTCGTAGACCTCGCGACGATGGACCGTCACTTCCTTCGGGGCATCGATGCCGAGCCGGACCTTGTCGCCGCGAATCTCGACCACCGTGACCCTGATGTGGTCGTTGATGATGATCGACTCATCCTTCTTCCGCGAGAGTACTAGCATCGTCGCTCCTCATTGAAGCCGAGCACTCTGGTGACGCGAGCCGATGGAGTCTGCACACCGCCGCGCATCCGATTTCGACGACCAGGCGTGACTGCGCATGACGCCGTAGTGTGCATTATTACAAGTCTATCGTCGAGAAATGCGAGGTCAAGGGGCCGTGGTAAAATTTGCGCGTGACTCGGATTAAAATCGTGAGGGGAGATTGGGGAAGCCTGAGGGGGGTTGGACGATCGGGAAAGGATCGGGCGGGTCGGGCGATCATTCGCCGTCGATCTGCGAAAGATAGCGACGATATTGCTGGCCGAGGCCAAGGGTCTGGATCTCGTCCTCGATGTCATCGTCCGTGGCAGGGTGGATCGTCTCCCTCAGTTCCTGGATGAGCAGTTCGAAGTATTTATTGCGGGCGCGTTGCAACGTCTTGCGGAAGGACTCGGGCGTGACCTTGGTCCCGGTCTGGTCGCTCAGCTTCTGCGCGATCTCCTCAATCGACTTGCCCTCGTTATCCCGGCGGAGGGCCAGGACCGTGGCGTAGCGATTCTTCGAGGTCTTCAGCTCATACGTTTCCAGGCGGGTGAGGGCACGCTTGAGGACCGCCTCCCGCCAGACGCGATCATAATCGTCGTCGGGCTGGCTGGGATCGAGGAGGTCGCCGGGCGGGAGGGCCTGGAGCTTACGGCCCCGGAAATGGTCGATGATCAGGCGATGGAGCACCGTCCGGAGGTAATCCCGGAAGCGTCCCTTGTTGCAATCCGCCCCGGCGAGCTTGTGGGTCAGCAGCTTGGTCCAGAACTCCTGAAAGACCTCATCGGCCAGGTTGGCGTCGCGGAGCTTGAGGCGGAGATAGCGCAGGACCGCGTCGTGATACCGGCCGATCAGCTCGCCCATGGCCGCCTGGCCTTCGGGCCCGGCGATGTGGGCCGTGCGGATTGTGGTCCAGCTCGTCTCCAGCTCGGTCAGGTGGGCTCCGTTCCCCGTGCTGGTCGCTTCGTCTGAGGTGTCCATGAGACCGCCACGCCCGGGGGCGTTACTCCTCTGTGTCGGGCCTCGGACGGCCCCCGCGATGCAATCGGTCCGGGAGGCCGACGCCATGTTTCACGTGGAACCGGGTCCGGCTCCTCGACCGCGCTCGGCGCGTTTCGCACCGGAGTATTCGAACCGACCGTCGAGTCAGTGTCAAGATAATTCGACGAGCAGCGGTTCAGCGCGTCGGAGGTGAGTACGCCCGGCAGGATTCGAACCTGCGACCGACGGTTTAGAAAACCGTTGCTCTATCCGCTGAGCTACGGGCGCGGAGGAGGCGGGCCGCCGCCCTTCGAGGGGGGGGGTGGATTTGCGATGCGCCCGGCAGGATTCGAACCTGCGGCCTGCGGTTTAGGAAACCGCCGCTCTATCCATCTGAGCTACGGGCGCGGAGGAGGACGATCCGCGGTGACCAATTCTGTATCATCGACCGTCCCGCTGTCAACGTCCGAGTTGTCTTTCCGACAGGCGATGGAGGCGCCCGGTTCGCGAGGTTGAAGGGAAGAGAGGGCAGGGGACCGAGCTCCCGTCGCCAGGGAATCGGGTTGGAATCCCGAATCTTCGATTGAACCGGCAGCCTCCGGCTGGGACAATGTCTCGCACGCGGGTCTGCGCGAGGCCGGCCCGATTGCCGCGATCTGGAGCCTTCTCCGCAACTCCAGATCTCGGCCCGCCTTCGTCGGATCGGCCGCCGCTGGGGCCGGTCGCGGCCTCTCCGGGGAAGGATGTCGAATGCCCGATGCCGATCCGAGCCCGGACCCGAAGCCTGTTCCCAGGCTCGGGAGCTATCTCCTGGTCGAGCCGCTCGGCTCCGGGGGGATGAGCAACGTCTTCCGCGCCGTGCACGAGGAATCGGGCAGCGTCGTCGCCGTGAAGGTCCTGCCGCGGACGTTGGCCAAGAATGTGACGCTGCTCCAGCGGTTCATCCGCGAGGCCAAGAGCGCCGAGGCCCTCGACCACCCGAACATCGTCGCGATCTTCGACCGAGGGTTCGACCAGGGTCGGCATTATCTGGTCCTTGAGTATGTCGAGGGGCGCGACCTCCACGATCGGGTCCGCCTGAACGGCCCGCTCGCCCCCGACGAGGCCGTCCGGTTCATCCGGCAGGTGGCCGAGGGGCTCCGCTATGCCGCCGGGCGGGGGATGATCCATCGGGACGTCAAGCCGGCCAACCTGCTGATGACGCCCGACGGCCAGGCCAAGATCATCGACCTCGGCCTGGCACTCCAGACCGACGACGAGGACGAGCGGGTCACTCGCGACGGCACGACCGTGGGTACCGTCGATTACATGGCCCCGGAACAGGCCCGCGACAGCCGCCAGACCAGCGAGCGGAGCGACATCTACTCGCTCGGCTGCACCTTCTACTATCTCCTCACCGGCTCGCCACCGTTTCCGGGCGGCGGCCTCGCCGACAAGCTGGCCCGGCACTACAAGGCACCGATCCCCGAAGTCCGCGAGCATCGGCCGGACGTCTCCGAATCGCTCTCGCTCCTCGTCCGCAAGATGATGGAGAAGAAGCCGGAACGACGCTTCGCCGACTACACGCAACTCATCCAGGGGCTTGACGCGCTTGCCGATCCCTCCGCGCCGGCGGGGCAGGGGGCGCCTCTCGACGCGTTGCTCGTCGACGACGACGAGGAGGATGAGATCGGCCTGTCGCCGACCGAGTCGATGATCTCCCGCGACAGGTCCGGCGGGCCCGATCGGCCCCCCTCGACCCGCGACCATCTGATGGCCGAGATCGTGGAGGACGACGACGGGCCGCCCGCTCGGAGCACTCCGCCCGCGCGACCGGGCAGTTCCCCCCCACGACGGCCACCGAGCCGGCCCGCCGAGGTCTCGCTCGCCGAGCTGGCCGAGCTCGACGCCGATGACGTCGCGGAACGCCGCCAGGCCCGCCGATCCTCCGGGTCGACCCCCATCATGAAGCCGACCGGGAACCCGGCCGCGCCTCGGCCCGCCTCGACCCCCCTCGACGCCATGCTCGAGGAGGACGATGAGGAGGTCTACGGCACGCCCGGGCCGCCCCGTCGCTCGGGCGAGGAATTGCCGCTGAAGACCTGGATCGCGGCGGGCGTCCTGGTCGGCGTCTCGATCGCGGTCGTGGCCTTCGGCGTCTCGCTTGTCATCTCGATGACCAAGCCCCAACCTCCGCCCGAAGTGGCGAAGGAGAATGAGGCCGAGCCCGAGCCGCAGCCCACATACGTCGCGATCCCGAACTACCCGACCGGACGGCCCAAGGGCCCCATCGCCCCCGTCAAGAAGGCCGACACGACCAAGAAGGCATCCGAGCCGACGCAGGTCGCCGTCGTCGCGCCCGTGCCGCCTCCGGTTGAGACGGCCTACCCGGCGGAGTGGGAGACCCGACTCTTCCCGCCGCCGGCCTCGAAGGAACCGGCCCTTCCCGACCATCCGAAGATCGAAGTCCGACGGGTCATCGAGCCGGGGAAACTGCCCCAGACCTCCTCCCTGGCCTATGCGCTCGGGCTCTCCGGGGAGCTGGTCGAGATCGCCGACACCGGGCCGTTCTTCGAGGACGACTGCCAGGTCGCCGGCAAGTCTCGGCTGATCCGGGCCAGGCCCGGGATCCGGCCCATGATCAAGATCGAGATGACCTCGAACGAGATCGTCCGCGAGCGGCCGGCCAAGTTCGTGCTCGGCGGGGCCAAGATCGACCACCTTGTCCTTGAAGGGATCGACCTCGCCGTCGACGTCCGCGACCTCCCGGAGCACCAGAGATCCCTCTTCCTGTGCCAGGGGGCCTCGCTGACGCTCCGCGACTGCTCGCTGACGATCCTCAACGCCAACGACGCGACCCGGGGCAACCGGTTCGCGATCTTCCGGGTCGAGGACGGGGCGAAACCTAACCGGATCGTCCTGGAACGCTCGACCATCCGAGGCCCCGTCAGGACGCTCTTCGACCTGGCCGCGTCGCGGGCCAGGATCGTCCTCGACCGCTCGCTCGTGGTCGGCGACCTCGGGCCGTTGATCTCGCTCGAACCGGCCGAGAAGGGGGACCGGTCGCTCACCTTCCACCGAAGCGTGCTCGCGAGCAAGGGCCCGATGATCGAGTTGGTCGGGCGATCGAGCCCGATCGTGATCCGAGCTCTGGGCTCGACCTTCGCCAAGCTGGAGGGCACGAACGTCTCGCCGCTGATCATGTCGAAGGCGGCGCTTTCGGGGGAACCGAGGGTGGCGATCGACTGGTCTGGGGAGGACAACGCCTTCGCCGGCTGGCCCTCCTGGCTCACGGCAGGGCCGGACAACTCGATCCGCGTGCCCCGGCTCGACGGCGTGAAGACGGCCTGGCCGGGCTCGGACGCGACGAGCCGCGAGTCGGCGACGCCCTGGCCCGGGATCCCCCGGGGCGAGAAGGTCGTCCCGGCCGACTTCGCCCGACTGGCGCCGGAGCGTCGGGGGACCCTGGCGCGGATCGCCACGCCCCATCCCATGGTCGACGACCTGACGGTCGGCTCGATCGCCCGACTCCTGACCCCCGAGCTCTCCAGCACGCTCATCCCGCCGTTCGTCCCCTCGCCGGCGGCGATGAACCCCGCGCCCGTTGTCATGCCGCCCCCTCAGCCGAACCAGACGGGCCCTCGGCTCAAGAACGCCCCCGGCCCGAATCGAACGGCACCGCCGAAGCCGACGGAGCCGCTTAACCTCGTTTTCGACGTCCAGGACCCCTCCTGGGCCGGCGACCTCGGGCGATTCCTGGCCGACAAGCTCGTCGAGGGGACCTTCCGCGCCACGGTCCGCGTCAAGGGCGCCGGGGTCTGGCCGACCAGCCCGATCCGACTGCCCGAGAGGCTCTCGATCGCGATCCTCGGCGAGTCGACCGAGGGGTCGAAGACGCCCATGCCCACGTTCATCCCCAAACCCGACTCGGCGGGCCGGGCGATGTTCGAGCTGAAGGGGGGCGACCTGGCCCTGGCGAACCTGGCCTTCGCGGCCGAGGGGGCCGTCCGGCCGAAGCACTGGGTCCTGGTGGAAGAAGGCCTGCTGGCGATCCAGCATTGCCGGTTCCGCGACCCCGGTGGAGTCGGAGCCGCGCACGCCGGGGCCATGATCGCGTTCCACGCCCGGGGGGCTACCCCGATCCCGCCCAGGGTCGGACCGCTCACCACATCGACCGACCGACCGACCGCCCGGCTCAAGAACTGCCTGATCTGGACCGGCGGCGATGCGATCTCGGCCGAGGTCGGTCGGGGCGTGGTCGCCCTGGAGAATTGCCTGGTCATCAGCGGAGGACCGGCGTTCTCGCTCTGGCCCCAGAAGGTCGACCGAGAGAAGTTCGAGGCCGACCTCGTCCTGGAGAGCTGCACGATCGCCGACGACCGGACGGCCGTCCTGCTCGGGCCCTGGCCCGGCGACCCCGACGGGCCGTCACGCCCCTGGCTGGTCTCGACCCGCTCGTGCGTCTTCCCCAGGACGCAGGTGGGCGGGGCAGGGGCCTTGCTCCAGGTCGACCCCGAGGCGATGACGCGCGGCGTCCTGTTCTGGCAGTCGGCGTCGGATGCCTACGACGTCGGCCGGTTCGTCGCACCGACCGGGCCTCAGCCGGCGAACGTCCCCTCGCCCGACGTGAAGCGGCAATGGATGGACCTCTGGGGCATCAATCACACCCGGAGGGATCGCGGCCCCGACCCCCGCCGGAACGAGGTCGTGCTCCGCTACGCCGACAAGGATCGGCCCAAGCCCGGAAAGGTCGTCCCGGCGGCCCTGGAGCTGGACACGAAGCAGATGAAGGACGTGGGGGTCGACTTCAAGAACCTCCCGCCCGCCCCGAAGAGCTGACCGGAATCTGATTTCAGGACCCCAGACGAGGACGAGCCGCCGTGGTTCCCGCCAAGGATTTCAAGCGCCGGATGGTCGTCGAGATCGACGGCGCCCCGCACATGATCGAGCACATCCAGGTCCAGAGCCCATCGGCCCGGGGGGCGGCGACCCTCTACAAGGTCAAGGCCCGCAACCTCAAGACCCGCAACCGGGTCGAGAAGTCGTACAAGGGGACCGAGGGCCTCAACGAGTCGAGCTTCGAGCGCCGGCCCGTCCAGTTCCTCTACAAGGACCCCGACGGCTACCACTTCATGGACTCGGCCGACTTCAACCAGTTCTCGCTCAGGCCCGAGGATGTGGAGGAGTTCGTCCCCTACATGACCGAGAACATGGAGGGTGTCGATGCCCTGCTCGTCGACGAGGAAGTCATCGGGATCGAGATCCCCGACACCGTCGAGCTGGACATCGTCGACACCGCGCCCGGGGTCCGGGGCAACTCCGCCACCGGCCGGACCAAGCCCGCCACGCTCTCGACCGGGCACGTCATCCAGGTCCCCGAGCACCTCGACTCGAACGTGAGGGTCCGCGTGAGCACCGACACCGGCGAGTACCTCGGCCGGGCGAATTGAGCGGTCGGCTCCGGTCGGCTCGGACCGATCGCCGCCCCAATGTTCGACGGTCGCCCGCCCGGTCACGGCCTCCGCGACCGGGCGGGAGATCGGCCGGGGATGAGCCCACTCCGCCCATCACGCCGATCGCGGCCAGGCTCCCGCCTCGACCGATTTGAAGCGGTCGTGGGGCGGCGGAACTGGACGATCCGCCTCGTCTGAGGACCATTTCTCCACGCCCGGCGTCTTCAAACCGGAGCGGGAGGATTAATCCGAAGTGGCGGTCGGAGCTGTCAATAAGGCGTGGTGGTCGCCGGGGGTGCGCCGACGACGATCTGCTTCAACTCGCCGTAGATCCCGGCGGGGACTCCGATGAAGGCCGCGGCGGCTGTTTTTGTGACCTTGTTGTTGCCGGTGCTCTCGTAATACTGCCGGGGCTTGGAGAAGAGCGGATGCCGGTCGACGACCGTGACCGTGCCGGGCACGGGCTTGGCCACGACGGTCCCTTCGGACTCGCCGGGCACGGTGGAGAGCGCGGGCTCGGTCGAGGCGAGGGTCCGCTTCGAAGGGCCTCCGTTGCAGCCCGTCGCCAGCACGGCCGCCATGATGGCGGCCACCGTCCATTGGAGGGCACGCATGGGTCTGACAATCCTTTCCGACGCGACGCGACCCTGCTCGGGCCGAGACGTGGCGCCTTGATGGAAGGATAACCCACGCCCTGGATTGGTCGGCGAAATCAGCGGGCCAGGGGGGTTCCGAATGTGACGCACCAATAGGAAACGCCATCCTTGTCGATGGCGCGGCCGGCGCCGATCTCGGTGAAATGGCCGAGGATGTTGCGCCGGTGGCCCGGACTCCGCAACCACCCGGCCATCACCGCGTCGACATCGTCGAAACCATACGCGACGTTCTCCGCCGCCGCCTGGTAGCGATACCCTTGCTGCTTCATCCGCTCGAACGGCGAGGAGCCGTCGCCCCCCTTGTGGCTCATCTTCCGCCGGTCGGCCATGTCGCGGGCGTGCTCGGCCGCGGCGGCCTCCAGCCCCGGGTCGAGGGCCAGCGGCGAGAGCCCGGCCTTCGCCCGCCGGGCGTTATGGGCGGCCACGACCCGCTCGACCACGTCCGAAGGCTCGGCCTCGGGGACCTCCCGCCGGAGAGAGGGCAGGGGGGCCGGCGCCGGGGTCGACCGGGGCTGGGCGCACGAGGTGGCCGTCGCCGCGGCCAGAGCGGCGGCCATCGCGAATCGTCGACGGGTGGTGCGTCCCATGTCCCGATTGTTCGGCCGGGGGACGGCCGCCCCGCGAGTCATTCCCCGGTCGACCTATCCGACGTCGACCGGCGTCCGCATAATGGAGGAGTCGCGAGGGACGACGGATCGCCGACCGACGCGGACGATTTCACCGGGAGCAATCACGCACGATGGGCGAGGCGGTCGATTCCGAATTCGTGGCGTTCGACCTGGAGACGACCGGGCTCTCGGCCGAGTCGGACCGGATCGTCGAGGTCGGCGCGGTCCGGTTCGACGCGTCGGGCCAGGTCGTCGGCGAATTCGAACGGCTGGTCAACCCGCTCCGGCCCTCGGGCGCGAGGGCCCGCGCGGTCCACGGGATCTCCGACGCCGAGCTGGCCCTGGCCGAGACGGCGGAGGCGGTCCTGCCCGAGTTCCTCGAATTCCTCGGCGACCCCGCCCGTACGACCCTCCTGGCCCACAACGCGACGTTCGACGCGGGCTTCCTCGGCCGTGAGCTGGCCCGCCTGGGCCGGCCTATGCCGGGGCACATGGTCGTCGACACCCTGGCGCTGAGCCGTCGGCGCTGGCCGGGCCTGGGTAGCCACAAGCTCGACTTCCTCGCCCGGATGCTCAATCTCGACTCCCACGGCCCTCACCGGGCGCTGGCCGATAGCCGGAGGGTCCAGGGGCTCTGGCTGGCCCTCGAATCGGGGACGACCGCGGGCGAGTCTCCGCTGGCCTACCCGATCTTCGACGCACGCTCACCGCTCCCCGCGCCCCGGGGGTGGGGCGAGGTCGAGGAAGCGATCGGGCGCGATCAGTTCCTCCGGATCGAGTACACGGGCGGGACCCGGGGCACGGCCGCTCGCGAGGTCACGCCCCGGCGGTTCTCGAACCGGGGCGGGGTCGCGTACCTCGTCGCCCTCTGCCACATCGATCGCAAGGTCAAGGAGTTCCGGCTCGACCGCGTGCGTAGCTTCGCCGTCGTCGAGGGCCGAGGGGCGGGGTCCTGATGGCGGCCCTGCTCGTGAGCGTCCGGTCCGCCGAGGAGGCGAAGGCCGCCGTCGAGGGCGGCGCGGCCGTGATCGACGTCAAGGAGCCCGACCGGGGGCCGCTCGGCCGGGCTTCGGCCGGGACCTGGCGAGAGGTCCGCGAGGCCGTCCCGCCCGGAATCCCGGTCAGCGTCGCGCTGGGGGAGTTGCGAGACTGGAATCATGCCGAAAAAAGCGACTTCGACGGAATTGCTTTTCGAAAGCTCGGCCTGGCCGGGGCCGGGAGCGACTGGCGGGCGAGATGGGCGGAAGTCCGGCGTCGGGGAGGTTCCGGCGCGCGATGGGTGGCCGTCGCCTATGCCGACTGGCAGCCGGCCGGGAGCCCCGATCCGGACGAAGTGCTCGCCGAGGCTCTCGAAGTCCCCGATTGCGCGGGGGTCCTGGTCGACACCTGGGACAAGTCGCATCCGAGCCCGATCGAC
>JAJYDH010000145.1 GCA_021777685.1 Planctomycetota bacterium
CCCTTCCCCGTATGCGGGACGGTCAAGGAGACCGCGTTCAAGCAGGTGCCCGTCACGACCTGCCGGATGGTCGCCGAGACCGCCGTCAAGCGAGTGCCCATCACGACCTGCCGGATGGTCAGCGAGCAGGTGGTCAAGCAGTACCCCGTGACGACCTGCCGGATGGTCTCCGAGACACGGACCTGCCAGGTCCCGGTGACGACCTGCCGGATGGTCTACGACACCTGCGTCAAGAAGGTCTGCGAGACCGTCTGCGAGACCGTCTGCGAGACCCGGACCCGCTGCGTGCCCGAGACCGTCTGCGAGATGCAGACGATCCAGTGCGTGAAGAAGGTCTGCGAGACCGTCTGCAAGCAGGTCCCCTGCACGACCACGATCTGCGACCCGGTGTCCGTCTCCCGCAAGGTGACGGAGTGCAAGATGGTCTGCACCCCGAGGACGGTCGTCAAGCAGGTCCCAGTCGAGGTCTGCGTCAAGGTCCCCGTCGTCGTCCACTGCCCCTCGCCGGTGATCGCCACCGAGCAGACCGTGGCCCCCTCGCCCCAGGTCACCCGCTGACCCGGACGGACCCGAGTCTAAAGGCCCGCCAAACCTCAGAACGGCGGACGTCCCCCGAGCGATCGGGGGGCGTCCGCTTTTTTTGTCCCGACTCGAACTACATTCGGGATATCAATAGCCTTTTATTTGTTTGTGGCGTCTTTCCGGAGCCCACCTTCCGGGGATCGTCCCGCGATCCGGGCGGCCTCCCTGCGGTCGGCCTCGGCCCTGGCCTTGTCGCCCATCGCCTCGTACACCTCGGCCCGCTTGTAG
Source organism: Planctomycetota bacterium (assembly GCA_021777685.1). GTDB lineage: Bacteria > Planctomycetota > Planctomycetia > Isosphaerales > Isosphaeraceae > Tundrisphaera. The sequence goes on from JAJYDH010000145.1 coordinate 811, forward strand.
TAGGCCGGTGCCATGTCGGGGGCGATCTTCAGGGCCGCGTTGAAGTGGCGCAGGGCCGAGGCATTGTCGCCCTTCGACTGCCAGATGAGCCCGCTGAGGAACGAGCCCGTCGGCTTGCCGGGGTCGAGCCTCTGGGCCTCGGCGTAGTCGTCGAGCGCCCCGTCCTCGTTCTCCGTCATCCGCCTGGCGTTGCCCCGCAGGTAATAGGCGGCCACGAGCCGGGTATCGAGGTGGATCGCCCTGCCGGCCACCTTCGAGGCGACCCTCAGGTCGGCCGAGCGGGCGTCATCGGACCCGTGATTGTCCTGGAAGGCGCGTCGGAACAGGACGTGGGCCTTGGCTAGGGAGACGAGCGCGTTGCCGGAGCCGAAGCCGATCGCCTTGTCGCATTCGTCCAGGGCCGCCGCGAAGTCGGGCGTCGATCCCATGGTCAGCATGAGGCCCCGGGCCGAGTGGCCGAGCGGGAGGTTGGGATCGAGCCTGAGGGCCGTGTCGGAGTCGTCCTTGGAATGTTGCCGCCTGGACTCCCGCAGCGCGATGGCCTGCTTCGACTGTTGCTTCTTCATCGACGGCCCGCGTCCCCCCGCGCGATCGGGCAGGAGGGCCCGGGCGAAGGCCCGCCCGGCGAAGGCCGCGGGGCGGCTCGGGTCGAGCCGGATGGCCTCGTCGAAGTCGGCGATGGCCTGCTCGTTCTCCTCCTTCCCGACCAGTTCCATGCCCTTCGCGATGTGCGACAGGACGACCTCCAACGACCCGGGATCGGGGCTGGCGGGCTTCGCGATCGCCGGCCCGCTCGCGGGTTCGGACGGCCTCCTGGACACGCGGACGAACCCCAGGAACATGATGATCCCGACGGCGACCAGCGTCGCCGCCGCCAGGTACAGCCATCGGGGCGACGACGGCGAGTCGGGGATGGCCGGGGCCAGCTCCGAGAGCCGTTCCGGCTTGGGAGGCGGCACCGTCGGCCCCGGTTCGGGCACCGTCGTCCTCCTCCTCCATGACGGGTCGTCCGGCTCGACCGTGGGCGGGGCGTTGACGCCCTCGGCGTCCATCACCGCCTGGACGAACGCCCGGCAGCTCGGCCAGCGGTCGCGGGGCGACTTGGCGAGGGCCCGGGCGACGGCCGGCCGCTCGATCTCGGGGATCATCGACAGGTCGGGCTCGCGCATCACGTGCCCGGCGATCACGGCCGCCGGGTTCCCCTCGAATGGCAACCGGCCCCCGCGCAGGTGACAATACGTGATCGCCAGCGAGTATTGATCCGACTGCGACGAGGTCTTGTGGTCGAAGAACTCCGGCGCGGCGTAAGACGGGGTCATGCTCCCGGTGTGGCCCGTCGTCGAATTCTCCAGGACCCGGGCCAGGCCGAAGTCGGCGACCTTGACGCTCCCGCCGACCAACAGCAGGTTCTGCGGCTTGATGTCGCGGTGCTGGATGCCGAGTGGGCCGCTGCCGCCGCCCGGGTGGCGAGGCTCGTTCAGGTAGTCGAGGGCCCTGGCGGCGTCGAGGAAGTGCTCGAAGATCTCGGGGGCCGGGATGCCGGTGAACCCCTGGCCCGCGGCCTCGCGAAACCGGTCGAGGAGCGTCCGGTCCGCCAGTTCCATGGCGATGATCAGGGCCCCGTCCTGCTGCCAGGCGCCGAAGTTGGCGAGCAGGTGAGGGTGGCGGATCGTCTTGATGACCTCCAGGGCCCGAAGCTCGACCGCCCCGACGTTCCCGTCCAGCGGGACGAATTTCAGGGCGACCAGGAACCCTCCGGGGCCGGTGGCCTTCCAGACCTCGCCGAAGCCGCCCCGGCCCAGGCGCTCGATCAGGGTGTATCCCTCGACCGGCCGGGCGCCCGTCCGCAGTTCGATGTCCATGCCGTCGGTGACCCCAGCAGGGCTTGCCTCATGCCGTCAGACCCGACCTGTCACTTTAACCGGAGATTCACGGATGAGTAAAGTTCGCACCGCTGGATGGCTCATGGCGGGTGGGCCCGGGGATTCTGGAGGTGCCTCGCCCCGATCCCCCCCCACGGCCCTCCCCCGCGAGGTAGGAGGAAGTCGGCCTCAAGCGGTCAGCCGTCTTTTTCTGGTCCCATCCCCCCTTGCGGGCTGGCCGACCGACACTTTTTCCTTCGCCAACCGATCAGCAGGCATCCTATCTTTCTCCCCGCTCCCCCCGGGAGAGGGAGTCAGAATCCGCTCCGGACGAGAATCGAAAAAGTGTCGGTCGGTCAGCCCCTCGCGGGGGAGGGTCAGGGTGGGGGGGCGTCCGGCACCACAGAATCGGCTGGTACGCCTGCTCCTGACGATCACCCCATCGCACCCGAGGCGATCAGCCGGTCGAGCGCGGGGCGGAGCCGGGCGAAGGCGCGGGATCGGTGGCTGAGCTGGTGCTTGGCCAGGGCCCCGAGTTCTCCGAAGGTCTTGTGATATTCGGGGATGAGGAACAGCGGATCGTAGCCGAACCCGCCGGGCCCGCGAAGCTCGCGGATGATCCGCCCCCGGCAGGCCCCCTGGGCTTCGAGCCGGACCTCGCCATTCGGGTCGGCCAGGGCGAGGTTGCAGAGGAACGCGGCGCCTCGGGCCTCGTCGGGGACCTCGGCGAGGGCTTCGAGGAGCTTGCGGTTGTTGGCCTCATCGTCCGAGGGCTCTCCGGCGTAGCGGGCGGAGTAGACGCCGGGCGCCCCCTTGAGGAAATCGACGGCCAGCCCGGAGTCGTCGGCCAGGACCCAGAGGCCGAGGGTCCGGGCGACCTCGGACGCCTTCTTCCGGGCGTTCCCGGAGAAGGTGTCGGCGTCCTCGACCACGTCGGGGACGTCCGGATGGTCGTCCAGGGTCCGGACGTCCAGCCGGGCCAGCCGTGGGTTGGGCTCCCACGGCGGCGCGACCAGTTGGGCCAGCTCCAGCCCCTTCTTTCGGTTTCTCGTGCCCAGGACGAGCGGGATTCTCGGCAGGTCGGTCATCGATGTCTGCCCTCGGCGCGGGATCGGTCATCAGGTATCGGCCGCCGATCATCTCTCGAAGTCGAACCGGCGACCCTTCCCGTCCTTGTTGGTGGCGACGGGCCCCGTCGCGAGCTTGGGCTTGATCGGGGCGAGGTCGAGCAGCTCGTTGGCCGGGACGATCATGGTCTGCGAGACCTTGCGGTTGTTCAGGTCGACGGCGATCTCGATCAGCCGGTTGTGAAGCTTCGCCGCGGCGGGATCGGCGGGCGAGTCGAACGAGCCGATCATGACCCGGCTGGAATAGCGGTCATGATAAACGTAAGGCTGGTAGCCGGTCCTCTGAATCTCCTTGTCCTTGGAGAGCGCGTCGGCCAGTTGCTCGGCGTCGTCGGCGGCGGTGGCGAGCGGGCTCTTCATCGCGTTCATGATCCCCTTGAAGCGGGGGTCATGGTCGGGGTCCAGGCTCGCCCGGCCGGAGAAGTTGGCCACCTGGAGCGTGTAACGACCGGGGCAATAACGGATGTTATGCGGGCCGTCGTTCATCTGGCCGATCATGACGTCGGGCTGGTTGGGGAACAGCTCCTCGGCGGGGATGAACGGGTTGGTGGTCTGGGTGGCGCGGCTCAGGCCCTGGCCCTTCCGCCAGTGCATCATCTGGGGCATCCCGTCGATGCAGACCGGGTGGATCTTCTTGACCTGATGCATCAACTTGAAGGCGTCCTGGGTGGTCTTCTCGTCGCCGACCAGGACGGCCGCCTCGTCCATGGCCCGGATCGCTTCGGGCAGGCCGACGTCGTCCTTCATGGCGAACGCCGGGGCCTGGGGCGGCACGCCTCGGATCATGCTCCGCCCGGGGAATTTCTTGGGCAGGAGGAGGTAGGCCGGCAGATGGTACTTGTTCCGCAGTTCCAGGACCAGCGCCAGGGCCTGGCGTGGCGCCTCGGGGCCCCGGAACGCGTAGGCCATGACCATGAACGGGCCGTTCTGCTTGGTCAGCATGTACGGCTCGAACGGCCCGGTCGGCAGGGGGATCGTGGGCTTCATGTCCTCCGGCGCCGCTGGCGCGGGGATCTCCGAGTTGTTCGGCAGGACTTCCTTCGGAGTGCTGGCCCCGTAGGTCGCCGACTGGTTGGCCCTCGTGACGTTCGGATCGGTCGGGGCCGGCGCCTGGCCCGGGGCCGTCGTCGACTTGTTGCGGTTGAGAATCCGGTCGAACACCTGCGCCCGGGCGTTGATTCCCGGCATCACCAGGCTGGCGGCGATGGTCGCCGCGGCGATCGTCGTCCTCATGGGCGATTCCCCGTCCTTGGGTTCGCGTGGTTTGGTGGGATGACCCGGTCGCGCTGCGGATCGATCGGTGGGACTCTCGACGACATGCGGGCCGGACCTTAGCAAAACCCCTCGGTCCTGCCCAGCCCGATTTCGAGGGCGGGTGCCCCTCCCGGTTTTGGAGTTCGTAGGGGACGCTTCGCGTCCCAATACCGTTGAACGAGCCATAAACGACGTCGAGGGCAGTCTTTCTGACTCCCTCTCCCCTTGTGGGAGAGGGTTGGGGAGAGGGGTCGAGGACCGTGGACGAGGCCAGGAACCCCTCACCCCAACCCTCTCCCACAAGGGGAGAGGGGGCCAGAAGTCCTAGGCAGTTCAGACTTTGCGGCTCATTCATCGGCATTGCTTCGCGTCCCGTCCGCCGGGGCACCCCGCGTCCCATCCGCCGATCGGACGCCTCGGGACGCGAAGCGTCCCCTACGAACTCCAAAATCGAGAGGGGCACCCTTCGAGGGCGGGTCATCCGCCGGCGCAACGGCCCTCGGCCTCGCGGCGGGCCTGAAGTCCTCGATAGAACCGGATCTCCAGGCGGGTGCTCCTCAGGGCGGCCAGGGCCTCCCGGACCAGGTTGACGCTGGCCGCCAGGAGCATCGCGACGCCGCCGACCGAGAGCCCCGTCGCCGTCGCGGCCATCAGCCGACGGTTGCCGACCAGCGTGTCGACGGCCAGCATCAGGCTCGTGCCGACGAACATCGCGAAGGCCAGGTAGAGCATCATCAGGGCGTACCGGACGCGGTCGCTCCGCCATTCCGAGAGGACCAACTGGTCCCTCAGATGGCCCCGGCGCTCGGGGACGAAATCGAGGCCCGAACTCCCCCGGCAGAGCTCGTCGCCCCGGTCGTTGAGGACCCTGATCCGGTCGACGATCCTCGCCATCCGGTTCGATGTCGAGATGATGAGCGAACCGTTGGCCGTCATGAAGATCGCCGGCGTGATCATCGCCGAGAGCGTGGCGTAGCCCGACGGTTCGATCGGCATGGGGCTCAGCGGTCGTTGAGGTGACGCTCCTCGCGGAGCGGCGGGACGTCTTCCTCGGGCCCGGGCAACTCATCGGGGAGGTTCTGGAGCCAGTCGGCGACGGCCTCGGGCGGCAACCCCTCGTCGGGCGCCCTCGCGACGATCGTCCTTCGGCCCGGGGCGATCGCCTTACGGATCTGGAAGAAGGCCCGGATCAGGATGTAGCCGAAGAGGAGGACGAAGACCAGCACGAACCCGTCACGCTTGGTCCAGTTCCGCAGCTCGACCATGGGCGCCGCGGCCGGGGCGGGGGCCTGTTGCCAGCCGAGCCGGCCGACGAGCATCGGGGCGAAGCGGTTGGTGTCGCCCGCCCGATAGCCAAGGAGCTTCATGAAATAGCCGTCGACCGTCACCCGCCGGTGCATCTCGTGGCCGATTTCCAGCCCTTTGGGCGGGTCCTCGAACGAGAGGACGTAGGGAAACGACGTGTTCTCGTCCGAGTAGATCCACGCCTCGTAGAGCCGCCCCGACGGGACCATCGCGGGGTTGACCTCATAGGTCAGGATCTTCCGGGCGGTCCCCTCGAAGTGGACCGGCACCCCCCGATAACGCTCGGGACGCTCCGCGAGGTGGGTCCAGAAGATATCCCGCCGGGCCTTGGCGGAGAGCTCGGCGGCCGGTGTCTCGCGAGCCCGCTTGAGCAGGGTCGCGAATGCCGCCGTCTCCCTCGGCAGGATCGCCTTCTTGTCGACCAGGGCCTGGAACTCGACCCCGTCGTCGGGCACGACCGGGGTGAGCCTGGCGGCGGCGACCGGCGGGGGCGGAGGCTTGTCCTCGGCCTTCGGCCGGGCGAACAGCACGACCATCGGCCAGCCCGCCAGCACGATGGCCAGGAGGAACATCAGCCGGGGGAGTTCCGAACCCCGGAACAGCGACGCGGCCGACCGGCTCACTGAGGCGGTCCCCCGCCCTCGTCGGGGCCCAGCTCCGAGAAGCTGAGCTTGGTCAGGGGCTTCGGCTTGAGCGACGAGAAGACGTCGATCACCTTCATCAGCTCGGAATATTTGAGGTGGGGGTCGACCTTGATGAGGGCCTGGTCGAAGGTGACGACCGGGTCGTTGACGAACCCCTCCAGCTCCTTCTTCAGCTCGTCCATGCCCTGGATGGGCCTGTCGGCCAGCGTGACCTCGCCGAGCAGGCCGTTCCCGCCGGCCCTGAGGACCGTCTTGAGGGTCCGGAGCGAGGCGTCGAGCGACGGCGTGGACTCTTCCTTGGGCTGTTCCTTGGTGATGTCGATGGCCTTCTGCGCGGGCAGGAGGTTCATCGAGAACTGGCCCTCCATGGGGGCCGGCCGGTAGGTCAGGATGAAGAAGGTGAGCAACTGGAACGCCATGTCGAGCATCGGCGTGATCGGGATCTCGATCTCCATACCGCGCATCTTCTTCAAGGGTCTACCCTCGGGTCGTGAAGCTCTGGCGTCGGGGACCGACCGGGACACTCGGACATGAATGCCTCAGGGGCCGTTCATCGCCTTGAGGTCGAACTTCTGATAGCCGTTGGTCTGGCAGGTGTTGATCAGCGCGAAGAGGGCCGCGAACGGGGTGTCGCGATCGGCCCGGATGACGATCCGGGCGGGCAGGGCCTCTCCCTGCTCGACCTTGCCCTTGAGGGTCTTGATGTTCTGCCGGGCGATCTGGGCTTCGAGCTTGATCTTCTGGGTCGCCTCGTCGGCCGAGAGGACCTGGCCGTTGAAGATCATGTGCCCGTCCTTGTCGACGTTCAGGACGAGCCGCTCGTCGCCGAGCTTCGCGGCGTCGTCCTGCGGCCGGGCCGAGCCGGCGACGGGGAGCTTGATCCGCGAGTCGAAGTTGTCCTGGCTGAAGTTGATCACGAGCATGAAGAAGGTGATCAACTGGAAGACGACGTCGAGCAGGGGGGTCAGGTTCGGCTCGGCCCTGACATCGTTGTTCATGCTGGCGGACATGCGTCGGCTCTCCGTCGGGGCGTGGGCCGGTCAGTCCTTCTTGGTCTGCTTGGCGGCGGCGAGCAGGGCGGTGATGGTCCGCTCGGCCACCTTGGCGCTCTCCATCGCCATCTGGGCGATCCGGTTGCGGAAGAACGCGAAGAAGAAGATCGCGGGGACGGACAGCGAGACGCCCTCGAGCGTGATGAACAGGGCGGTCGAGATCCCCTCGGCCACCTTCTCGGGCTTCGGCTGGGCGCCGGCGGCGGTGGCGATCTCCTGGAAGCTGGCGATCATGCCGGCGATCGTGCCGACCAGCCCGATCATCGGGCCGAGGGTGCCGATGATGGCCAGGTAGCTGATCCGGGCTTCCAGGTTGGTGACGATCTCGTCCTGGGTGGCGTTCATCGCCTCCTTGGCCTCGGCCCGGCCGTTGGGCAGGTTGGCGACGCCGGTCCGGACCAGGCGGGCCAGGAACGAGTCGTTGTCGCGGCAGGCGTCGTAAGCCTCCTGAAACTTCCGCTCCTTGATGGCGTTCTCCAGCTTCTCGACGAGCGACGCGGGGACGGCCTCGCTGACCCGGAGTTCCATGAACAGCTTGACCACCAACGCGGTGAAGTACACCGAGAGGCAGAGCAGGAACAGGCCGATCGGACCGGACGCCTCGATCGCCCAGCGGAGCAGCGACTTCTTGGCCGGCGGGCTCGACGACTCGGCGGCCGGGGCATCCGCGGCGGCGGGCGCGGCCTCGGCGGGCGCGGCCTCGGCCTTGGGAACTTCCGCCTTGGGGGCCTCGGCCTTGGGGGCCTCGGCGTCCTTCTTCATGTCCTGGGCGAACACCGAGGGGACCGGGATGAGCATCGCGCAGGCCGTGACATACGCGAAGAACAGGCCGAGGGACCACGCCCGACGACCCCGGCCGACCGACCACAACGCGACGCTCGCCATCGACTGAACCTCCCTCAACGGTCCTGCCGGCGACGTGACGACCCGGAAGCGAGCGACCCTCGATCGCCGAACGTCCGGAGTAAACCCGGCGGACGGCGGGAGGTTCCGGGGGCGGGACGTCGGGGCCGAGCCGAGACCTGGGGCGAATGGATTGTCCTGATGCATCCAATATCGGGCGGCTTCGGCATCCTGTCAACTCCCCGATCGCTGATTCCCGGTCCCGAGGAAGGGCGGAGGTCGGTCGCCTCGGATCGGGTCGGGCAGTCGGCCTCAGCCGAGGGAAGCCGAGGCGGATTTCCCCCGCCCGCTCGGGACGGGCCCGGCGGGCGATGCCACCGCGACGGCGCCGGGCAGGGTCAGGGTGAACCGGCTCCCCCGGCCGACCTCGCTCTCGACGACGAGTTCGCCGCGGAGCCGGCGGGCCAGCCGGCGGGCGATCGACAGCCCGAGCCCGAAGCCCTTGGTGCTGTTTCGCTCGCAGTTATCCACCTGGTAGAACTCTTCGAAGATCGTCTCCCGCAAGCCGTCGGGGATTCCCACCCCCGTGTCGGAGACGTGGACGACCGCGTCCGGGCCGGTGGCCTCGACGCTGACCTCGACGCGGCCGGCCTGGGTGAACTTGATCGCGTTGCCCACGAGGTTCTGGAGGATCCGCTCCAGCTTGACCCGGTCGGTGTGCAGGTAGAGCCCCTCGGGCGAGCTGGACCGGATCTCCAGGCCCTTCCCCTGGGCGAGCGACCGGGCCCCCTTGACGACGTGCTCGACCAGGTCCGCCACGAGGAACCCAGACTCCCGGCTCGGGTCGTCCGACCAGTCGAGCTTCCCCAGCTCCAGGAAGCTCCCCAGCAGGTCCGCCGTGGTCCGGGCGCAGGCCTTGATCTCGCGGAGCGACTCGCGGAGCGACTCCGAATCCTCGGCGACGAGGCTGAACTCGGCGAGGTCGGCCTGGAGCATCAGCCCGTTCAGGGGCGTCCGCAGATCGTGACTGATGGCGTTGAGGAAGAAGCTCTTGCGCCTCGACTCGGCCCGCGACTCCTCCAGCTCGAAGGCGAGCTGCTTCGTCCGCCCCAGCTCGTGATAGACCACCCGAAGCTGGCGGGCATTCAGGGCATAACGCCAGGTGAAGAACACCAGCGCCATCATGAAGATGTCGTAGAGGCGCCAGGCCGGCCAGAACAGCTTGATCGGGATGAACAGGTAGCCGCAGGTCCCGCAGAACAGGAAGATCCGCTTCATGTTCCCCAGCGCCAGCTTGGCGTGGCTGGCGGGCAGCGACTTCTCGTTCTCCCACCAGTGCCGGGCGATCAGGACGTACCCCATCGCGACGGCGATGTCGAGGACGACCGTGAGGGTGATCCAGAAGGTGTCCCCCTTCATGCAGTGGGACAGGGTCATGTAGCCGTCGGGGCCGCCCGCGAACCAGCGGAAGAGGTCGCCGAGTCCAGTCATCGGTCAATCCTTGCGCCTGCCTGGGGTAGACTCGACGCCGCGGACCATCCGGGATCGTCATCGTCGGAGGCGTGACGACCGATCGAGGTCGTCGGGATCATCGTCGATGTCCGGTCGGGGCGTCGAGGTCGATTTTCAAGGAGACGGTCATCTATTCATCCTAACTTGTGCGATCGGATCCGACAACAATTCAAGGCGGATTTCAGACGGCCGATCGGAGATCGGCCGCGTCTAGGTCGCGTCGGGCTCGACCGGCGGGACGGTCGGCAGCGGCTGGCTCCTGGTCAGGAAGACCCGGCTCAGGAGGATGAGCTGGTCCCCCTCCTTCACCACGCCCGAGTCGTGGCCGACCGGGTTGAGCAGCATCTCGTCGCCCCGCTGGATGCCGACCAGGAGGCAGGATCGCTTGTCGTCGCGGTGGCGGACGAACATGTTCGAGATCTCGACGAAATCACGGCCCAGGAGCCCCTCCGGCACGGGGTAAAGGTACATCTCGTTCGCGTCCCGGCCGACGGTGAGCAGTTCCTGATAGACCCGGGTCATCCCGTGGAACAGGGCCGTCCGGGCCAGGAGGCGGAGGCCCAGCTCGTCGGAGGAGATGATCTCGTCGGCCCCGGCCCTCAACAAGTGATGGCGGTTGTTGACGTTGTGGCACTCGACGGCGACGTTGGGCTGCTTGTCGCCCTTGCAGATGTTGCGGATCGCGATGCAGGTGAGGATCGTCTTGCCGTCGGCGTGCTCCCCCTGCCGGTCGTCCGAGAGGACGACGACGGAATGAGCCCGGGGGACGCGGGCCCGCCTCAGGATCACCTCGTTGGTGGGGTCGCCCTTGACGATGTAGACGTCGTTGAACGCCGGCTCGTCCTGCTTGTCCGGGAGGTCGATCGCCTCCGGGCTGTCGTGGATGATCACCACGGGACGCTTGTCCTGGATGATCTTCGAGTGGACCTCGCGGATCCAGGGGAGCCCACGCTCGCTCCAGTTGCAGAGGACCAGGTGGTCCTCCATCTCGAAATTCGACACTTCGCGCCTCCGGAGGTTCTGGGCGACCAGGATCGACGCCACCGAGCCGGTGAAGAGGCCCGCCAGGCCCACGCCCGTCCCCAGCAGGATCATCGAGATCAGGCGGCCGATCGCCGTCTTCGGCTTCTCGTCGGGGCCGGCGAACAGCAGGACCCAGACGTTCCAGAACGACTCGGTCCAGGTGTCGAACGGCGGATTATCCCCGCGCTCGGCCAGGTGGATGCCGGTCGCCCCCACGACCCAGACGAACACCACCGCCGCCAGGATGCGGAGGAACTGGTTCTTGCGGAGCAAGGACCAGAAGGAACCAAGGGCCTCGTTCTCGGAGAGCGACGATCGGACCCGTCGGATGAAGCGGGGGCGGGGAGTCTTGGCTGGGCTCATGGGTCTCGACATCTCGGCGCGATCTTGTGCCGTCGCACCGGACCCGTCGTCCGGCCCCCGGCCAAGATGAGGTCCGACGGATCGGCCCGCGAGCAAGGGCGAAACCCGCCGACTCGCGCGGGGTGGTCCCGCCGTCCCGTGGCGCCCGGCAAGCACAATCCCCGCTTGCGTGGGCATGGTCGCGACTGCCGTCACGGCTGCGAGGCCGCAAGGCACGACCCGACAATGCGGCCGAGCGTAACAGCGCCGGCCATGCCCACGCAACCGGGGACGGTACAGCAGCCCGATCGGCTCCTTCGATCCCTCGCGCGTCGAAAAGTCGCACAAGTGATGAATTTGATCGAGTCACGCGAAAAAAACAATGGGCCATCGCGAAATTTTCGCGAATCGTCTCGGGTACAGTCGCACCACCGGATCGATCTGGACGTGGCATCAACAAGATTAACGCCGCTGTCACATGGCAATTCTACCGTGACGTATTGATGTAACGTCAATAGTTCATGACTCTTGCAGCCCCGGGGGGGCGACCGTCGGTAGCCCAGGGTGAAACCCTGGGGAGGAAGGTTGGGGTGAGGGTCGAGGCATTTCGGGGAGCGGTCGATAAATGGCGGATTTCATCGCGTCCGGTCTCGCGACGCCCCTCACGCCCGGCCCCTCTCCCAGAGGGAGAGGGGAGACAGAAAGACCGCCGTCGATTGAGGTTAAGCTTCGTTAAGGACCGCCGACTCTACAACTTCCTGTTTTGGAGTGCCGGAGCAAGCTCCCGCACTCCAAAGGCTTCCCCCGCGAATCGGGAAGTTATTGGATCGGCGGTCCTAAAC
>JAJYDH010000146.1 GCA_021777685.1 Planctomycetota bacterium
CTGGGCCCCCGGAGAGGCGACGACGCGGCCCTGGGCGAGGATCGCGCGGGGGACATCGTCGACGACCGGGCGAGGCTTCGGGACGCGCGATTTGCGGCGAACATGGCCCTTGAGGCGCGGCTGGGCCTCTGGGACGGTGTCCTCGCGGAGATCGAAGCCAGCACCGGCATCGGCCGGAGATGACTCGCGAGACCGGGCCTCCAACAAGCCGGCCTCCGGCCGGCCGACCGCCATCACGATGCTCTCGATCAGGGCCCGGCGGAGCCCCCGATGGGCCCGGTTCGAGGGGCATCGGTGGATCAGGTCGGAGTGGGTGGCCTCGACCGTGGCGATCACCGTCCCGACCCCCGGGAGCGACTGGTCGACCAGGGCCACCAGGCCATCCCCCGGCCCGTGGTAAATCCACTCGTACCAGGCGATCGCCCGACGGCCGAGATGCTGGCGGGAAGGGTGGATCGACGACCGGACATAAAACGTCCTCGGCCCGACGATAGCCACCGCATCCGCGGAGGTCTTCAAGGTCTCGGCCCAGTACGCCCGCGACTCCTGCCTCGTCATCGTCCGCACCACGTCCGGCCACGATTTCCGGGTCGCCGACCGAGCTAACCGGCCCAGGACATGAGCGAAAATTCGGTGTCGCAGCGGCATCCGGCGATCCATCGGCACGCCCTCGCCGAGCACATAGTCGGCCAGGCCCGATCCCCCAAATGGGCCCTGGACGAGGAACAGGGCCTCGACGTGGTCTTTCACGAACGCCGGATTGGCCAGCGCGAACGCCAGGACGTCGCAGGCTCCCCGGCTATGTGCGATGACGACCAGCCGCTCCCGCCCCTCGTCCGCGATCTCCAGGAACCTCGTGCGGATTTCGCCGGCATTTTCCTCGGTCGTCCGATCGGAATCCGGCAGGATCATGCGAATCTGGCGAGCTGGGACGCCGAGCGCCCGGAGTTCCGCGACGTTCTGGGCGAAGTAACCCGGCATCCGCTCGTTCCGGAATCCCCCGACGAACACGTATCGGAACGAACGAGCCCGCCGCGCGACCGACGCGGGGATCTCAAGCTCCCCCCCGACGGCGGCTTCGAAACAACGGCCGAAATCGTCGACCCGGACGCCAGGGCCCCCCGGCAGGTCGCCGAGCAGCATCGTCCCGAGGATCATCGCCCATCCGTGCCACATCGCTTCGCCCCCGCGATCGGTCGTCCCAACTCTTTCCCTTCCACCATCCTACAGCGGATCACGGCCGGATGACAGACGTAGGGTAGGGCCTGCCCTGCCGTCTTCGGCCCGATCGGCAGGGCGAGCCCGACCCTACAAGGAGCGACCGGGCGCATCGCGAGTGTGATCTGCTGCAATCCGGACGGACCGTGGCTTGCATTCCCTTGATCGGAAGTTTTCAGAATTCTCGCAATCATGCGTGAGTTGAATTATGAACGCCACGGCGTTCACGCTGTCATGTGACGCGAAAAAACCAAGAAGATTCAGGAATAGTTGAAACCTTCCCCGAATCGCCGGGGAATACCGGCCGAAACCATCGATTTCGACGGTGAGTCGATGGCGTTAACTTGAAATCGAGCGCATTCGGATCGAGACCTTCTTCGGCTGGCCGGGCCATCCGGCCTCGCCGTCCGACGGTCCGGCCCGCGAATGAATCAACCCGCGTGATCTCCCCCAACGCGGTCGAGAGGGTGTCCGAGTCGGGTCCGCGAGGCCCTCGGACACCCTCTTCGTTTACTTCCAGGGCGAGGCATTTCCGCCCCCGGGGATGCCAAGATGCGGATTTCCCGAAGTTCGGATCGGAATTGGTCCTGAAATGTCCGGGGCGAGGTTGTTATCATGGGAAACCGGGATCGGACCCGACCGACCCCGGGTGCCCTGTCGCCGGACGAATCGCCGCAAGTCGCGGATGCCGGAGTTCTGAAGGACGCCCTGGAAATGATCGATCCCCGCGTGGCCAGCGGGCTCCGAGACATCCCCCCCTCGGCGATGATCCCGCGAGAGCGGGCGCTGGCGACCTTCCGCAAGACCTTTGCCGACTTCGGTTTCGTGCCGATCGAGACCCCGCACATCGAGCGCATGGAGGTCCTCACGGGCAAGGGGGCCGGCTCCGACGAGGTGCTCCGGCAGATCTACTCGGTCACGAACAAGGGGGGCGAGCCGGGCGAGCTGGCCCTTCGGTTCGACCTGACCGTCCCGCTGGCCCGGTTCGTGGCGAAGAACATCAGCGAGCTGGGCAAGCCCTTCAAGCGGTACGCGATCGGCTCGGTCTTCCGGGGCGAACGCCCCGCCAAGGGCCGATTCCGCGAGTTCGTCCAGTGCGATTTCGACACCGTCGGCACCGAGAGCCCCCTGGCCGACGCCGAGATCGCCCAGGTGATCCACGCGGCCCTGTCGGCCATCGGCGTTCCCGCGTTCACGATCACGCTCAACGACCGGAAGATCCTCGACGGGATGCTCCAGAAGCTCGGGCTTGCCGACCGGACGGCCAGGATACTCCGGTCGCTGGACAAGCTCGGCAAGATCGGCCGCGATGGGGTCTTGAAGGAACTTAGGGGTGGCTCGGAGGAAGGTGAGGTTGCCGGAGTCGGCCTCACCGACGACCAGGCCCGGGGCGTTTTGGACTTCGTCGAGGCGGGCCGTGGCGGGGTCGAGATCCTGGGCCGGGTCGAGGAGTCTCTGGGCTCGTTGCCCAGGGCCGCCGAGGGGATCGCGAACCTGCGGACCATCTTCGACCTCCTCGGTGCGGCCGGCGTCCCGTCGGAACGCCTGCGGATCGATTTGGGCCTGGCCCGAGGGCTCGACTATTACACGGGGGTCGTCTACGAGACGACGGTCGACGGCTGGGAGAAGTTCGGCAGCGTGGCGTCGGGCGGCCGTTACGACAACCTGACCCGGCTGTTCACCGACCAGCCCTTGCCCGGCGTGGGCGCCTCGATCGGGCTCGACCGGTTGCTCGCGCTGCTGGAGGAGGCCGGCTGGGCGAAGGGGGCCTCGACGACGGTGCCGGTCTTGATCCCCTACTTCCCGGGCGCCGACCCCCGGCATCCGGTCGCCCTTGCCGCGAGGCTCAGGGCCTCGGGCATCGGCGCCGAGGTCTATCCCGACGCGATCCAGGCGGGCAAGCAGCTCCAGTATGGCTCGACGCGGGGGCACAGGCTCGCCGTGATCGTCGGGCCGGCCGAGCAGGAGTCGCGATCCTTCAACCTCCGCGACCTCGCGACCCGCCAGGAGCGCAAGGCGATCCCGTGGGCCGAACTTGAGACCGTCATCGCCGAGGCTCTTGGCATGGGATCGGGGGCCGGACGATGAGCCACGCGATCGGTCGCCGGACTGCCCTGGAAACCCCCATCTCCCTCGTCAAGGGGACGGCCGACTGGCTGCCCGCCGACCATGCCCGGCTGGTCGGGCTGGAGATGTTGTTGCTGGACCGCTTCGCCAGGGCCGGCTACGACCGGCTCAGCACGCCCGTCCTGGAGCCTGTCGAGCTTCATGAGCGGAAGAGCGGCGCGGGGATCGTCTCCAAGCTCTTCGAGATCCCGGGCCAGGCCGCCGGCCGGGCCTGCCTCCGCCCCGAGCTGACCGCCGGGATCGTCCGGGCCTTCACGGCCGCCGACCCGCCGCCGACCCTGCCCTGGCGGGTCAGCCACTCCGGGCCGGCGTTCCGCCGCGAGTCGCCCGCGAGGGCCGACCGACTCCGCGAGTTCCACCAGGTCGGCGTCGAGCGGCTGGGGGATTCCGGGGCCATCGCCGACGCCGAGGTGATCTGGCTGGCGTCCTGGGCCGTCTCCGAGGCGGGCGTCCGCGATTCGACGATCCGGGTCGGCCACGTCGGCCTGATCCTGGAACTCCTCGGCCGCTCCGGCCTCCCGCCGACGGCGCAGGCGGCGCTCGTCGAGATGCTCAGCGAGGCCGCCGCCGAAGGGGGCGACGTCGGCTCGCTCGGCCGGGGTCTGGACCACTTCACGGAGTGGCTCCGCCAGGCGTCGGACGTCGAGGAAGTCTCGCTGCCGATCGAGGGGGCCGACGACGCCGGGGTCGATCGCCTCTTCCGGACGCTTGTCCCGGTGGTCAATGGCCGGCGTCCCGGCCACGAGATCATCCGGCGGCTCCGCCGGAAGTGGGACCTCGGCCACGGCTGGATGTCGGCCCTGGACGGGGTCCGCGAGCACGTCCGGGCGCTGGTCGACCTGAAAGGCCCGGCGAGCGAGGTTCTCGACCGGCTGGCCCGGGATTTCGAGGCCCTCGCCCCGAAATCCGTCGCCTCGCTCGGCGCCCTGGTCCGCTCGCTGGGCGACCACGGCGTCGACCTCGACCGGGTCGAGCTGGATCTCGGCTTCGGCCGGGGGATCGGGTTTTACTCGCGGATGGTCTTCGAGATCGTCGCGCCGACGCCCGAAGGGCCCGTCGAGATCTGCGGCGGCGGCCGATACGACGGCCTGGCCCGCGTCCTCGGGAGCGAGCGGGACGACCGAGGGGTCGGCTTCGCGTTCGGCCTGGAGCGGGTGGCCCGCGTCCTGGAGGCCCAGGGCGTCGCCCCCGAGATGAAGGCCGCCGAGGCGGTCGTCCTGATCCCCTCTCGCCCCGAGGCGACACCGCAGGCGACCCGGCTCGCGACGATGCTCCGGTCGCGAGGCGTCCGGGCGATCCTCGACGCGGAGGGATCGCCGATGGATGGCGGCCGTCCCCGATCGGGCCGGGTCGTGGTCGTCGGCGACGGCAGGGGCGACGATTCGTTGATCCTCCACGACCCGAGGAGGCCGTCTCCCGATCGAGTCACGCCGCAGGAATTGCTCAGGATCGTCGCCGAGTCCGCATCCGCCGGGGAGTTGAAGCCGTGAGCGTCGAGATGTCCGATCCCCGACTCCCGGTCGACCCGATCCGGATCGCGCTGCCTTCGAAGGGGCATCTCTACGAGGGCGTCGTCGAGATCCTCAAGACGGCCGGCTACAAGGTCCGCCGGGCCAGCGACCGCCAGTACGAGGCGACCATCGCGGGGCATCCCCGGTTCCACGTCGTCTTCATGAGGCCGACCGACATCGTCACCCAGGTCGAGGAAGGTCGCTGCCACCTGGGCGTCACCGGCATGGACCTCTTCGCCGAGCGGGCCTTCGAGGCCGAGCAGGCGACGGTGGTGGTCGAGGATCTGGGCTACGGCGGGTGCCGGCTGGTCGTGGCCGTGCCCGAGAGCTGGATCGACGTCACCCACGTCATCGACCTGGTGGACCTGACGGCCGAGTTCAAGGACTCCGGCCGGACGTTCCGCGTCTCGACCAAGTACCCGGCCTTGACGCAGGCCCACTTCCGCAAGTGGGGCATCTATTACTACCAGTTGATCGACTCCGACGGCGCGCTCGAACTGCACCCGACCCTGGGGATCGCCGACATCATCGTCGACCTGACCAGCTCGGGGACGACGCTGAAGGACAACCGGCTCCGCGAGATCAAGGGCGGGATCGTGCTCGAATCGGCCTCGTGCCTGATCGGCCACGCGCCCAGCCTGGCCTCGCTGATCGAGGAGGGCCCGACGGGGCCGCTCGCGCTTTTGCTCGACGCGATGGACGGCGTCCGCGCCACCGACGGGATGCTCCACCTGGAGGTCGTCGGCAGCCCCGCCGGCCCGGGTCCGGAGACGGCCGCCGCCGTCTCCGCCTACCTGGCCGAACAGGGCGCCCAGCACATCGCGCGGGGCGAAGTCTGGGGCGAAGGCGGCGAGCCCGGCTGGCGAGTCACCGCCCTGATCGCCTCGAAGAAGCTCACCGCCTGCCAGCGGGCGTTGTTCCGGCTCGGGGCCAGTCGGGTCGTCGGCCTGCCCGCCCGATTCGTCTTCGACCGCGACGCGAAGACCACGTTCGACGCGCTCCGCGAACGGATCTCGGCGGCCGAATTCCGCCGCTGAGGGGATCTCTCATCCTTGCCGACCGCCGTGCCGACGATTAGGGTGGATAACGTCACCAATCCAGTCATGTATCCGAGAATCCGGGACAGACCCGAGGGACGTCACCATGCTCAGCGTCGTGCTGATCTGCTCAGCGTTGTCGATGGGCCAGCAACCCTCGACTCCCGAGGAGGGGCCGAGCCCGACCGTCAAGGTCGAGTCCGGCGAGCCCGAGGCTCTGGCGAGATATAACGAGATCCGGCCGAAGACGCCCGAGACGGCCGCCGAACAGTGGAAGCTCGCCCTCTGGTGCGAGAAGAACGGCCTGAGACCCGAGGCGTATTTCCATCTCGGGCGGGTCGTCGAGCTCGACCCGAGGAAGGACGCCGCCTGGCAGAAGCTCGGCTTCAAGAAGCACGACGGCCGCTGGATGACCCCCCGGCAGATCGCCGCCGAAGACGAGCAGAAGAAAGCCGACAAGGACTGGGCCGCGCTGCTCAAGAAGTGGCACAAGGAGATCCACGGGGGCAAGAAGCAGGCCGAGGCCCAGGCCGCATTCGACAACATCACCGACCCGGCCGCGGTCCCCTCGATCTATCGAGAGTTCTGCGGGGGCGGCGCCGCCGATCAGGAGATCGCCGCCCAGTTGCTCGGGCAGATCGAGGGCCCCGTCGCCTCGAAGGTGCTCGCGATCCTGGCCATCTACGGCAAGACGCCGAATCTCCGCCGGCATGCCACCGAGATCCTCCGGAACCGGCCGGCCGAGGAATTCCTCGACCTCCTGGTCTCGCTGATGAAGGATCTCCTGCGGTACGACGTCAAGCCCGTCGGCGGTCCCGGCTCGCCCGGCATCCTCTTCGTGGAGGGGGAGCGGTTCAACGTCCGGAGGTTCTACGCGCCTCCCGTGCCGTCTTACATCCCCCGCCCGGGGGATGCCATCGGTTATGACGCCAACGGCATGCCGGTCATCTCTCGGACCACGAGCTCGAATCATTTCGTCAGCATGGTCGGCGTGCCGGGATCGAAGACCCTCGCGACGGAGAAGGATGCCCAGGTTCTCAGCACCGAGACGTACTCCTTCGCCAACGCCATGGCCGAAGCCCAGAGGTCGGCGATGTTCGCCCAGGTACAGCTCCAGGGCGACATCGCCCGCGTCGAGGCGATCAACCAGGGGCGGCACCTCTTCAACGAGCTGGTCATGGCCGTGGCCAAGGGCTCGACAGGGAAGGACCCCGGGCGTACGCCCAAAGACTGGCGCGACATGCTCGCGAAGGGGAAGGACGCCCGCTACTCGCCGAGGACGCGAACCATCACCAAGCCGACATTCGGCGAGATGGTCCCGCTGGATTACGTCCCCAACCTCGCGGCCTCGATCACCTTCCAGTCCCAGACCCGCTTCACCACCAAGACCATCGTCGACTCCTGACCCGAGCTACACCGCTAGGCTCCCGGTCGGGAGCCCTCGCCCCTCGCGAGCGACCGCCCATCGCTCGCGGGATGATCCCGTAGGGCGTCGAGATCGGCCGGGCCTCAGTCGAGGTCTTCGAACAGGTCCGCGACCGCGACGCGGAAGCCGGGAAGGTGCGGCTCGGCCGTGATCTCCTGATCGGCGTGGAAGAGTCGCGGCCTCGCGTCCGGTCGATAGACCGTCACGGTCGAAGTCCGATCGATGTCTCATCTTACCATCCCGGCCCGCCCCCGAAAACGCGGTTCGTGCCGGCCAGCGGCAGGCCGGCGATCATCGAGGCTTCGAGGGTCAACGCCCTCAAATCTTCCGGTTCGAGGTTGTGGACGTCGGACTTGCCGCAGGCCCTCGCGAGGATCTGGATCTCGGACGAGAGGGCGTGGAAGAAGTTCGCCACGCGGTCGGAAGCCGCCTCGACCTCCAGCCTCGCCTCAAGCTCGGGGTCCTGGGTGGTGATCCCGACGGGGCATCGGCCGGTGTGGCAGTGGTGGCAGGCATAAGGCTCGGCGCCGATGGCCTTGTAATCGTCGATGTAAAGCGGCCTGTTGCAGTTCAGGGCGATCAGGAGGGCGGTCCCGAGGTAGCAGGCATCGGCGCCCAGTGCCAAAGCCTTCGCGCAGTCGGAGCCGTGCCGGAGGCCGCCGGCGATGACGAGCTGGACCTCGCCGAAGAGGCCGATGTCCTCCAGCGCGGCTCGGGCCTCGCAGACGGCGGCGAGGGTGGGAATCCCTGTGTGCTCCTGGAGCAGTTCGGGCGAGGCCCCCGTGCCGCCCTCCATGCCGTCGACCACGACCACGTCGGCCCCGGCCTTGGCGGCGAGCCGGACGTCGTCGAAGACGCGCGAGGCCCCCATCTTGACGAAGATCGGCACCCGGCCGTCGGTCGCCTCGCGAAGCTCGTCGATCTTGATGACCAGGTCGTCGGGGCCGAGGAAGTCGGGATGGCGGCAGGGGGAGCGCTGGTCGACCCCGGGCGGGAGGTCCCTGATCCGGGCGATCTCGGGCGAGACCTTCGAGCCGAGGAGCAATCCCCCGGTCCCCGGCTTGGCCCCCTGGCCGATCGTCAGCTCGATCGCGTCGGCGCGGCGGAGGTCGCGGACGTCGATCCCGTATCGGCTGGGCAGGACCTCGCAGACGACCCGGCTCGCCTCCGCGCGTTCGACCTCGATCATCCCGCCGTCGCCGGTCGTGGTCGAGGTCCCCGCCTTCCGCGACCCCCTCGCCAGGGCCGCCTTGGCGTTCTTCGAGAGGGCCCCGAAGCTCATCCCCGTGACCATCAGCGGGATGTCCAGGACCAGCGGCTCGGAGGCGAACCGGGTCCCGAGCACGGTCCGGGTGGAGCACGCCTCGCGGTATCCTTCGAGGGGAATCCGGGTCAAGGTGCTGGGGATGAAGGTCAGGTCGTCGAAGGTCGCCCAGGTCCGGGGGCGGAGGATGCCGAACCCCCTGATCCGGTAGCGGGCCAGCTCGGCCTTGATCTGGATGTCCTCGATCACGCCGGGGCTGAACGTCCCCGAGCGCTCCATCGGCGAGGGGTCGGCCGAGGGATCTCCTTCCGGTGGCGTCGGTCCCATCAGGAGGCGCTCCGGGCCGGGGTGGGCGGTGGGGCCATGAGGTCGCGATGATGCCGCCCGGCCACGACGAGCGTCAACTGCTCGGCCGCGAAACAGGCAACCAGCGTGATCCCGTCGATGATGAGCAAGGTCGGGTCGTCCCGCTCCAGCGAGGGGACCAGGAGCCCCAGCAACAGGTGGAGCGAGACCGTGAACAGGAACGCGACGATCAGGAAGCCGAGCAGCGAATCGGTCAGCTTGAGCGGCTTGAACGGGCGATCGGTCGGGTCGAGCATGAGCGAGAACTTGCCGATGGCGACCCGGACCCGGAGGTAGCCGACCATGCCCATCAGGCAAGTCACCAGCATCAGGCCGACATACGCCTTCGGGCCGTGGCGGAGGATCAGGGCCGGCGCCAGGTCGGTCTCGCCGGCCTTCATCTGGCCGAGCCCCGACAGCGTCTCGAAGACCGAGAAGACGATCAGGCCGAGGAAGGCGACGTCGGCGTTCAGCCCCTGGTTCGCGTCCTCCAGGCTCCCGGAGATGTGCGCCTCCCACTCCTCCTTGCCCAGTTCGCCGCAGGGCTCGGCCTCGACCTTCGCGAGCGCGAACCGCGCCGCCCGGCGGTGGAACCGGGAGTAGAGCGCCATCCAGGCGACCACGATCGAAGTTCCCGCCGCCAGGGCAACCGCCATCCTCGCGTGCAGGGCCAGGGCGAGGATGGTCGTCGAGAACCCGGCGATCAGGTCCATCAGCACGAACTGGAGGAACGAGACCCCGAAGTAATTGTGCTTGGCCGCGTACCGGACGCTCAGCGGCCGGACGAAATCGCGGCCCTGGGTGAGCCGGGCGATCAGGATTCCGTTGAGCACCAAGCCCCCGTGGAGCCGGGCCATCCGGAGGGCCAGGATCAGGCAGGGGACCATCAGCAGGGCCGCGTAGAAGGCGAACAGGTGGCGTTTGACCGACCCGAGCGACTCCGGCAGGCCGCCCTGGAGCGTGTTCTGGAGGAAGATCCCCAGGCCGGCGAAGACCGAGCCCAGGAGCGTCTGCAACTCCCGACGGCGGCCGATCAGGCTGCGGAACTCGCGGGAGGCGGTCGCGAACTCGATCATGGGGGCCCTCGGGCTCGGCCGTCGAGCGTCGTTCAGAGCGCCGACTTCCAGACGTGGAGGTCGGCCTTGCGGAAGTTCCACAGGGCCCGGCCGGAGACCAGCTTGCGGAACCGGGCCGGCGCGGGCACCTTCCAGCGTTCGAGGAGGGCGAGGATCTCGCCCCGCTCGGCCTCGGAGACGTCCTCCTCGACCACGTCCGATCCGGGTTGGCCGATCCTCCCTCCGACGAAGATGGTCCCCTCGTACATGCTGTCGGCGATGCCGTCGTCGGCATCTCCGCAGACGACGATCCGGCCCTTCTGCATCATGAACCCGGCGGCCGGCCCGACATTCCCGCCCACGATCAGCGTCCCGCCCTTCATCGCGATCCCGGCCCGGGTCGAGGCGTTCCCCCGGACGACGACCGTCCCCGCCCGGATCGACGCGGCGGCGGCGTTGGCGGCGTCGCCGTCGACGACCACGGTCCCGTCCCTCATGCTCTCGGCCAGCCCCCAGCCGACCCCGCCCCGGATCTCGACCGTCGAGCCGTCGTTGAGCCCCGCCGCGTAATAGCCGGCCGGCCCTTCGATGGTCAGGTGGACCCCTTCGGGCATCGCGACGCCCAGGTTGTGGCGGGCGGCCGGATGGATCAGCCGGACGCGGGCCGAGCCGGCCTCCGCGACCCTCGCCCGGATCAGCCGGTGGATCTCGCGGGTCGCCAGGGTGTCGCAGTCGAGGGTGAGGGTCGGGTCGTCGGTCGTGGACACGCGCGGGGGTCTCCGGTCAGACGAGGGCCGGGACGTCGGCCGGATACAGCCGGGCCGAGCCGGGACGGGGCTCGACGACCCGATAATCCCCGGGCAGGGCCTTCCGCAACGCCTGCTCCTCGGTGGCGACGGCCACGAAATGGCCGGTCTCGGCGACCATCAGCGGCTTGAAGCCGTGCCGGTCGCGGACGACACCCAGCCCTTCGGGCGAGGCGACCAGGTAGTTGAACGAGCCGTCGAGGGCGTCGAGCGAGTCGGCCATCGCATCGACCAGCGTCCGGCCCCGGTCGAGCCGGTCGCGAAGATAGACGCCGATCACCTCGGAGTCGTTGTCGGTGGCGAACCGGACCCCTCGATGCTCGTAATGGCGTCGGAGCTTGTGATAATTCGTGATGTGGCCGTTGTGGACGGTGGCGACGTCGGCCAGGCCGTGGGCCCAGAACGGCTGGGAGTGGTCGAGGTCGATCCGACTCTCGGTGGACATCCGGGTGTGGCCGATCGCCAGCGGCCCCTGCCACGAGCTGACGCCGTAGGTCGCCTCCAGTGCCGACGGGCTCCCGACCTGCTTGACCAGGTCGAGCCGCTCGCCGAGGCAGACGACGTGGAGCTGGCAGCCGCCCAGGACCAGGGCCCGCTCGATCTCGTCCACGGTCACGCCGGGGTCGGGCGTCAGGGTGAACTTGAGCGTGTCGCCCTGGCGGGTCGCCGACTCCCGGTCGGTCCCGCCCAGATGCTCGACGCAGGAGAGGTCGAGGTCGGGACGCTTCGAGGAAACCCGGATCTGCCAGACCCCATGTGCCGGCGAATCGCGGACGAGCGCGATCCCCGCCCCGCCCGGCCCGCGCCGGCCGAGGGCTTCGAGCATCGCGAGGACGACCCGCCCCGTCGGCCGGGGCCGATGGCCTTGCCTGTCCAGGAAGCCCACGATCCCGCACATCGAGCCCGCCCTCCGGTCGCCAACTCGTCCCTTCCGGTCGATTTTAGTGGCCCCGGGGCCGCTTGTCGCTAATAATCGTCCCTCGGGACGGATCGGCCCGACCGGAGCACCCTGGGTTGCCATGTCGTCCAACCAGACACCGCTCGAAGACCTCGAACGGCAGATCCTCGACCGGGGAATCCGATACCTCCTGATCCAGTTCGTCGACATCCACGGCGCGGCCAAGGTCAAGCTGGTCCCTTCGAGGGGGCTGCGGGCGGCGGTCGAGGTCGGCGCGGGGTTCGCCGGCGGCGCGGTCTGGGGCGTGGGGCAAGGGCCCCACTCGCACGACCTCCAGGCCAGGGCCGACGTCGCCACCTTCACACCGCTCCCCTACGAGCCCGGCTCGCGGCCGACCTGCACGTCGCAAGCGGGTACTCGGCCAGGCCCGCGACCGGGGCTACCTGTTCAACGTCGGCATCGAGCCCGAATTTTTCCTCGTGACCAGGCGGCCCGACGGCACGATCGAGGGATGGGACCCCGGCGGCGTCGACCGGCTGGCGAAGCCCTGCTACGACGAAAAGGGGCTGTCCGCCGCGCCGGGCTTCCTCAGGGCCATGACCGACGGCCTCGATGCGCCCGGCTGGGGGCCGTACCAGGTCGACCACGAGGATGCCAACTTCCAGTATGAGATCAACTTCCGCTATTCCGACGCCCTCACGAGCGCCGACCGGCTCACCTTCTTCCGGACGATGGCCGGCGAGGTCCGGCGCGATCGCGACCTTCATGCCCAAGCCCTTCGGCGACCGGACTGGCTCGGGCGCCCACGTCCATTACCACCTGGCCGACGCCGAGACCGGCCGGAACCTGTTCCTCGACGAATCCGACGGCCGGGGGCTCGGGCTGTCGGCGAGATCG
>JAJYDH010000147.1 GCA_021777685.1 Planctomycetota bacterium
GGGGGTGACGATGACGCGAATCAGACCGAGTCGAGTTGGGGCCACAAGGCCCCCCGATCGTCGTCCGTACCCTGGCAAGGAGCCGCTGGCTCAGAATACCGGCCCAACACCTCGCTTGTTTAAGGTCCAGTTCAGGTCGAGGAATACCAGCTCCTTGCAATCCTTGAAGTGGGCCAGGCCCGCGTCGGAGGCCCGTGTGCGCCCCAGGTTGAGGTATGTGAGATTCTTGCAATCTTTGAAGTGGGCCAGGCCCGCGTCGGAGACCTGAGTACCCCACAGGTTGAGGTATGTGAGATTCTTGCAATTTTTGAAGTGGGCCAGGCCCGCGTCGGAGACCTGAGTCCCCCACAGGTTGAGGTATGTCAGGTCCTTGCAGCCCTCGAAGTGGGCCAGGCCCGCGTCGTCCACCTGCTGTTTCTGGTACAGATTGCACGCGGTGAGCCGGAATGGCGCGAGGGGCAGGTCGGCGACAGCCCGGATGACGGGGTCTCCCTCGCGGAGCTTGAACGCCCCGGCGAGCTGGACCGTCCCGCCGACGTTCAACACATACTCGGCGGCGCGGCGGTCGGGCCGATCGGCGGGCTCGCCGACGCCCTTGCCCGCCGCGTCGGGCGTCGATGCCTCTCGGCTGACCCGCACGACCCGCCGATTGTCCCTGATGATCTCGACCAACTCCTGGCGGAAGACCTTGCCTTGCTTGATGGCATCGACCCGGTACTGCCCGGGCCTCAGGCGGATTTCCTTGATCCCAGCCCCCGTGATGACGAGCTCCGCCCCGTCGATCTTGACGCTGACCCCGGGATCGTCGACCTCGACGACCAGCGTCCCTTCGGGGGAGAGGAGGCGAATCACGATTCCCCGGACGTTGGTGATCCCCGTGGCCTCGACCAGCCCCATCCCGACGAGCAGCCAGGGCACCAGCGCGGCGGCCACCATCCAGCGACGGCGAGGCCGTCGTGGGGGCGGCGGGGCCTGCTTTTCCCCGGGAAGTCCCGCCGAGACGTGTTCTCTGGACGAGCCTTCCTGTTGCGACTCCGCCAGGCGCCTCGCCAGCAGGTCGGCCACGTCCTGGGCCGAGGAGATCCGCCGGGCCGGGTCCTTGGCGTGCAGCCCCGAGACCAGCTCGCAGAGCCACTCCGGGACCTCCGGGACGATCTCCCGGAGCGGGACCGGCGTGTCCTCGGCGACGCGCTTGAGGACGACGATCGTGTTCGAGGCCCGGAATGGCGGGAGGCCGCTGACCATCGCGTAGAGCACGCTGCCCAGGCTAAACAGGTCCGCTCGTCGATCGACCACCTGGCCCGATGCCTGCTCGGGCGCCATGTACATCGGCGTGCCGGCGATGTAATACAGATGCGAGCCGCTGGCGTCGTCGGCCGCGCGGGCCAGGCCGAAGTCGGTGAGCTTGACGTGTTCCTCGGCGCCTTCGAGCAAGATGTTGCCGGGCTTGATGTCCCGGTGGATCAGGCCCATCGCATGCGCGGCGGCCAGGCCGGCGGCCATCTGCTGGCCGATCCGGAGCACGTCCGACAGCGCCAGGGGGCCGGTCTCATCCAGCTTCCGCTGCAAGGTCCGGCCGGCGATGTACTCCATGACCAGATAGAGGACGGGCTGGTCCTCGACCGCATGGATGGCCACCACGTTGTCGTGGCGAACGGCCGCGGCCGCCCTCGCCTCGCGCGCGAAGCGTTTGCGGGCCGCCGAGGTCGTGGCCAGCAGCGGAGAGAGGATCTTGAGGGCGACATTCCGATGCAGTTTCTCGTCGAACGCCTTCATCACGATCGCGGAACCGCCGCTTCCCAGGATCTCCAGCAACTCGTAATGCGCCAGCCGGCCCAGCGAGCCGGGCCGCTCCGAGGGCTGCAAGAAGCCAAGGCCCAGGCTCTCCCGGTCGTCGAGGGTCTCGATCAAGTCGGCCCGTCCCGAGGGGCCCACCGGGAGAGTCTCCGAGCCGGACGACCCGAGTCCGGTCCGATCCTCGACCCCGCCGCTCGGGTCGAACGCCATGAGATCGACGGCGGGATCGGCCAGGAAATTCGCGACCCGGGGATGGACTTCCAGCAGGCGTTCCACCCGATGGCGCAACGCATCATCGTCCCCGCAGGCCCGATCCAGGTAATCCGCCCGCTCCGTCGCCGAGGTCTTGTCGAGCACGGCGAAGAAGATCGATTCGATGCGCGACGGGTTGCTCATGACCTCGCCTTGAACGAAGTGCGTTTTCGAGCCCCTGACGATGGCCCCCGGGCCGCATCGGCCGGGTCAAGTATCTTACCGCGCCGCCATGCGCTCCGGCGATCCGCAGGGCCGCTCACGCGGTGTCGATCCGCCCTTCAGGATCGGGTGGCGGGACGTCGCGGGGCGACCTGAAATGAAGCGTGGGGTGCCCCGGAAAACCAGTCACGGCCTCCGGGGCACCCTCGCGTTATCGCCGGCCTCGTTGAAGTTCGGCGACATTTTACCGAGTAGGAGGGAGGGGATCAGCACCGAGCTCGGAGGAGGCGGCGACGTCCGAAGGCGAGGAGGCCAACGGCTCCCATCCCCATCATCACGACCGACGAGGGCTCGGGGACCGCCGGCGCAACGGCGATCAGCCCGGTGAAAATTCCCGCATTGCTACCGGCAGGTGCCGTAAACGCGAGGTCGCCGGCGGAGGTCGAGTACGTGTCGAAACCGAACGTCGCATGCAGGCCTGTCGAGGTGATGTTCGAGGTCAGGTCGTAGCTCCCGAGCGCCAGATTTGACCCTGTCACGGCCGTTTGACCGATCAAATTGATTGCGTTATTGAGCCCACTATCGGTGAGCTGGATGGCCCCAAGCCCGGAAAAGTACCCGCTTAGCAGCGAGAACGCGTCCTTGAACGTGAACGATCCGGGAATGCTCGCGATCGTGCCGGTCACGGTCAGGCCGGTGTTCTCGTAGTAAGGCCCGCCGGTCCCGTCGTCGGGTCCGGAGGTCACGTTGCTGGTGTCTCCCGTGGCAATCAGGGTGAGCGTCGTGTTCGAGAAAGCCGTGCCCCCGAGCGTTCCATGGACACCGGCTCCGGAGAATGTTTCGGTGTAGGTGATGAAGGCGGCGTTGGCGGCCTGGGGGGCGAGGCCGGGCCCGGACAGCACGAAGAGTCCGAACAAGGCTAGGCGGATGCGGCTCATGGAGTCCTCCTGAAGGGGTGTCGATGGCGTTCGTTCGTTCGCCGACATCCGTAATGCGACGAACCCGCTCGAAACCCCTCAGGCCGCCCCGATTTTTCTTTCAGGAGTCCGTCGAACCCTCCCGGTCCGCCAGCTCGGCGTAGAGCCAGGTCCGGGCGTAGGTCCAGTGGCGCTCGGCCGTGGCCAGCGAGATCTTCATCACCTCGGCGATCACGGGCATGGTCAGGCCGGCGAAGTAGCGGAGCTTGACCAGCTCGGCCCTGGCCGGGTCCTCCGCCGCGAGCTTGTCCAGGGCCTCGTCCAGGGCCACGAGGTCTTCGCCCGGTTCTCCCGCCAGCGAGCTGGCGGCATCCAGGTCGACCCGGGCCAGGCCGCCGCCATGCCTGGCGCGCTTCTTGCGGCGGGCTTTCTCGACCAGGATCCGCCGCATCGCCTCGGCGGCCGCGGCGAAGAAATGCCCCCGGCTGTCCCAGTGCGGCGGCCGGGCCTCCGACCCGACGAGCCGCAGGTAAGCCTCGTGCACCAGCTCGGTCGACTGGAGCGTCTGGCCGGGATTCTCCCGCGATAATCGGAGGGCCGCCAGCTTGCGGAGGTCGTCGTAGACCAGAGGGAGGAGCTTCTCGGCCGCCTGTGGGTCGCCCCTCTCGATCGCCGAGAGGATGCGCGTCACATCATTCATCGCGAGTCGCCAGAGAGAAGGGCGATTCCGTCGCCTCGGCTGTCGCTCGGACTCCGTCGCCCAGATCGCCCCCAGCACGTCCCGGATGGGAAGCGCTTGTATCAAGCTTAATCAATGACGTGACAACAAAACAACAGCGAGATCCGACGGTCGCCGCGATGTGGCCGTAAGCCCACACGGCGTCCGGCGGCGGCCCGAAGGAGCGAACGAATTGCGCCCTCCGCCGGCGATGCCGGGCCTCGCCCGTCGACGCACGGATCTCATGTCTCGCGCGTGCACTGGTTGATGAGCCACGTGTCGACGTCGGAGAGCATGTGGGAGGTCAGGCGATGGGCACACGGGTAGGACTGGAAGGCGACCTTGAGGCCGCCGTTGCGGAGGGTGGCGACGGTCTTGCGGGCGTGGTCGACGGGGACGCGGCCGTTCCACTCGCCGTGGACGACCAGGACGCGGAGGTTCCGGCAGTCCTTGAGCCGGGCCAGGGGGCGGAAGTTGCCCGGGAGCCAGCCGTTGATCGCGACGACGCCGGCGAACCGCTCGGGGTGGGACATCGCCACCCGGTAGGCGACCGCGGCCCCCTCGCCGGAGCCGACGAGGAAGATCCGCTCGGAGTGGACGTGCAGGGCCCGGCGGGTCTGACGGACGGCGCCGAAGATCCCGTCTTCGAGGGCGTCGATCGGGTCGGGCTCGTCGGAGGCGAGGGATCGGCGGAAGACCTCGGGGTCGGGGCAGGCATGCGAGCGGGAGGGCCGGTCGCGGCGGGCGAACTCAGGGCCCCAACCGTGGCCGACCGGGCGCCCCTGGCGGGTGACGATCTCGGGCCCCCGGAGGCTGAGACCGACGTAGTTCCGCCAGCTCATCGCCGGCATCGAGCGCACCATCTGCTGCTCGTCGCCCCCCCTCTGGTGGAGCAGGACCAGCAGCGGATACGCATAGTTCGGCTCGTAGCGCTGGGGGACGAATCTCGCCTCGACGAGCGAGCCCGCCCCCGCTTCGGCGCTGAACGGAACCGCGTTCCGCCGGTCGTTGGACATCCAAGGTGCTCCCCAGTGACAGCTTGCCGGCCCGCCCGGCCCACCGCGACCCCGACCGTCATCCGGCCCGGATCGCGCCCGATCGACGCTCTGCTCCCGCCTCGGTCGCCGGTTGCGCAAGTCTAGCTATGAAATTGCCGATCTTCAACAAACCGCCCAGACAATTTCCGATTTTCGCTCAAGTTTTTTACCGCAACGTCCGAAAGCTGGGCAAAGTGACGGAAACCTTGGCGGTCCCGATGATTGCATCGGGGGATCTTCCCGCTCATCTGGACCATGTCGCCCATTGCCCCGGGGTCGCCCCAGCCCTTTCAGACTTCCCGATCGTCGGTCTCGCCGATCAAACTCCGGTGGCCCCGAAGCCGCCCGTCCCGCCGATCGTTCCCCCGGTGAAGGTGTTGGCCGAGGTCGCGTTGGAGGCGATGCTGGTATTGGCGGTGGTCCTCGCGGTGCTGGTGGTGCTGTTCGAGCCGCCACCGCCGCCGATGTCCTTGAGGATGCTGTTGACCCCCTTGGGGATGCCGGCGATCGACCTGGTGACGCCCTTGATGATGCCCTCGGAGAGGCCGGCCAGGAAGTCGACTTTATGCTTGGCGGGCTTCTTGGTGCTGGAGGCGGGCCTGGGCGAGCCGGGCTTGGCGCGGGCCGCCTGGGCCCTGGCGACGGCCTGGGCGGCCTTGGCGGCCAGGGCCGGGGAGTTGTAGACGTTCTGCGGGAAGGTGGGGACCGTGGTGGCGCCGTTGGCGCCGACGACCTGGAGCAGGACCGGCGCCGACGACGCCATGTTGTTGCTCCGGAGCGACTCGTTGACCACGTCCTCGGGGTCGGCGATGGCGTAGATCTGGGAGTACGCGGGGTTGGCGACCGAGACCCCGTAGGGGAGCTTGGCGGGGAGCTGGACGGTCGTCAGCACGTCCGCCGAGCCGTTGGCCGGCAGGCCGGCCACCTGGGCGTCGCCGAGGAAGATCCCATGAGAGACGTCGCCGGCGGCGCCGGTGGCGACGAACCGGACGGTGAACGGCCCGACCGGGACGTTGCTCACATTCTGGACCACCGCGCCGACCTGGAACTGTTGGCCCCAGTAGAGCGTGCTCTGCGAGACCACCACGGTCGACGGCGCCAGGTCGGGCGTCGGGCCCTGGGGGGTGCCGGCCAGCGGCCCCGGCGAGATCCCGATCGGACCCTGGTCGTGGCCGGGGCCCTGGTCGGCCAGCCTCGGATAGATCGGCTGGGTGAGGAAGTCGCCGTCCTGCACGACCGAGATCGTGAACTGGGTGGCCCCCTTGAGGGTCAGCGGCTCGATCGCCGGCAGCGTCACCTGCTGGACGACGTTGGTCGACTGGAACGCGCCGATGGCCGGGACCGCGATCGTGCCGATGGTCACGTCGTTGAACCCGCCCTGCTGCGAGCCCAGGGGCGTCAGGACGATCCGGGCCCGGGTCGGGGGCGCGGCGCCCTGGCCGTTGTTCTTGATCTGCTCGGTGACGTTGAACGTGTCACCCCAGGAGATCACCCCGGGCGTGGACGTGGCGATCGGCGTGACCGAGAACGCGGTGCCCACGAGGTTGGAAGGCATCGACATGGAGACCACCACCGGCGAGGCGTCGAGCCCCAGGCCCCGGCCGGCCTTGTCGGCCATGCTGGCCTCGTTGGCCGTGTCGTAGGGGTCGACCTTCAGGGCGATGTAGATCGTCTGGGTCGCCGACGACGAGGTGCCGTTGCCGGCCGCCGGGAGGGGGACGATCTGGTCGAAGTTGTACGACGCCCCCGGCGCCAGGCCGGAGGGGAGCGCCACGGTCCCCAGCAGTTCCGTCGTCGCGCCGGCGGCGACGGGGTTGGGCGTGCTCGACGCGTAGATGTCGACCTCGGACGGGGCCGTGGTCGTCGAGGTCCCCCGGTTCACGATCGTCCCGGTGGCGTGGATCTGGTCGCCCCAGGTGGCCGAATGGACCGTGGTGAACTGGCTCGCGATCAGGTCGGCCTTCGGCCCGACGGTCGCCATCAGTTGCCGGCCTTCGAGCGGCTCGAACCGGAGGATGATCGGCTTTCGGCCCCAGGCTCGGCGGCGGGCGGCGGCTCGTCGATCGTAGGACGACATGCGGACTGCTCCTCCTTGAGATGGCGACCCGCCGCGTCGATCAAGGGCCGGTTCACCGCCCGGTCGACGGCCAATGGGCCGCGCCAACCCATCCTTGGGATGTACCCCGGAAAATACCGACGGCGGCCGGAATGGTCAAGCCCGGTCGGGAAGCCGACCGGCCGATGCCCATCTCGGATCGCCCGCGAGCCCACCTCGGCCACCCTCACGGGCCGGCGCAGCTCACTTCGGCGCGGGCGGTTCGCCCTTCGGGGCGGGTTGGCCGGCGGCCCCTCGGAGCCGGGTGAGGTCGAACGGCTCGCCGAGCTGCTTGCGGAAGGACTCGCGCTGGGCGCGGGTCAGGACGGCGGCGATCCTCGACATCACCCCCTTGCCCAGCCGGTCGGAGGCGGACTCCATCTCCTCCTTGGCCTGCTCCTTGCGGGCCTCGTCGGCCTGCTTGCGGGCGTCACGGAGCTGGCGGCGGGCGTCGCCGAGGCCGGTGAGGATCTCCTCGATCCGGGCGACCTGCTCGTCGTCGAGCTTGAGCGAGCGGACGACCTCGGGGCGGAGGAAGGCGGCCGGCCCCTCGCTCTGGAGCGCGATCTGGGACAGGCGCGACCGCTGGGCCGGCTTGAGCACCCTCGACGCCGGCTCGTCGCGGTCGAGGGCCGCCTTCTGCTCGTCGGTCAGCTTCAGCTCCTCGCGGACCGGGGGCATCCTGAGCAGGGCCGAGGCGAGGTCGGCCGACTCGTTGAAGAGCTTGCGGCCCTCGGGGTCGGTCAGCCCGGCCAGGTCGAACGGCTCGCCGAGCATCCGGGTGTATTTATCCTTCTGCTTCTTCGAGAGGATCTTGCCGATCTCGGCCATCGCCCGCCTTCCGACCCGGTACGCGGCGCCCCGGAGCTGGGCCTTCTGCTGCTCCTTGGCCACCTTCTCCAGGCCAGCCGTGCCCAACTCGGCCGACCGCTTCTGGATGGCCTTGGCCTGATCCTGCTGCTCGCGGACGGCGCCGAGGATCTCCCGGATCTGGTCGAGCTGGGCGTCGTCGATGTCGAGGGCCCGGATCACCTCGGGCCGGAGGAACGCCCGGGGGCCCTCGGCCTGGAGGGCGATCTCCGCCAGCCTGGACCGCTGGTCGGCGTCGAGGAGCTTGCGGAGCGACCCCTCGGCGCTTGCCTCCAGCTCGGCGAGGGCCGCCTCCCTCGCATCGCGGGCGGGGTCGGGCATGTCCTTGGGGATCGCCTCCCCTTTGGCCTTCTCCTGCCCCTTCGAGGCCGCGTCGACCTCCTTCCTGGCGGCCTTGGTCCGGTCGGCCAGGCCGTCGATCGCCGTCTTCTGCTTGTCGGTCAGCTTCAGCTCTTTCTGCACCGCCGGGAGCCGGAGCAGGGCGAGCTTGACCCCCTCGCCCGGCCCGCCGATCCCCAGTTGTCCCTGCCCGACCCCCGCCAGCGCGACCAGCAGCACCGCCAACAGGCCGGGGACAATCGCCCAGGGGCGCGTCGTCTTCATGGAAATCAGCTCCGAATGGGCCGGCGGGGCCGGGCTTGCCGGGGTGGCATGAGGTTGATTGTCGCCGATAAGCAGTTGCGATGCCAATGATCCGGCCGGGCGAGGATCGTCGGGCTTCGACGGGCGACCGGCTCGTCGCAAGTCGTCTCCTCGACGGAGAATCCGGCGGACTCCGGGGCCGGACGTGGTGGGCCCCGGCTCGCGACCGATCGGCCGCCGGCGGGCGAAAAGCCCCCGGCCCATCGGGGGGATTCCGCCCATCCGGGGCGAGCATCGAGGCTCGACGCCCCGACACTTTCGAGCCGAGGCTTTTTGGAGCGCGGGAGCTTGCTCCGGGCGCCAGCGGCCGGCCCGCGGAGCAAGCTCCGCGAAGCAAGGCGGGAGCAAGCTCCCGCACTCCAGAGGGCCGGGACGGATCCCGGACCCCTCCGAGAAAAAGTGTCGGGCCGTCAGCCCTTGCGAGCCGGCCGCCCGGAACGATTCATCGCGATCCGCCGTCCGGGCCGATAATAGGGCGGCGGCGAACGTCCCCGAGATCCGGCGGTCCCCGATGTCATGAACCATCACCGGCCCCTCGTCCGGATCGCCGGGTCGGCCCTGGCGCTGCTGCTGGCCGCCCGGCCGGCGGGGGCGCAGGGCCTCGGCGCGGCCAGGGGCGAGGACGATCGGCCCTCGGCCCGGCCTTCCCGGCTCGGCCCGACCCCCGGAGCGGGGGCGAACCCGCTGGGTGACAGCCCGGGCGAGGGGGGCGCCGTCCTGGAGAACCGCGCCTCCGGCCCCAGGTCGACCTCGGAGTCGGGCGCGCAGGGGGCCCGGATCGAGCGCGAGCCCGAGGGCGGTGCCATCGGCCTGCCCGTCCGATCGGCGATCGCGCCGGTCGCGACGAATGCGTCGCTCGCCCTGGCCGTCGAGGACCAGGGCCCGCCCGACGGGATGACCCTGGAGCGGGCGATCGACTGCCTGCTCGCCCACAACCTGGACCTCCGCTCCAAGGCGTTCGAGATCCCCCAGGCCGACGCCGACATCCTCACCGCCGGCCTCCGGGCCAACCCGATCCTCTACACCGACGTCCAGTGCGTCCCTTATGGGTCGTTCTCCCGGGCCAGGCCCGGCGGCCAGACCCAGTACGACATCAATGTGTCTTATCCCATCGATGTCACCCGCAAGCGGATGGCCCGGACCCTGGTCGCCTGCCGGGCCAAGAAGGTCCTGGAGGCCCAGTACCAGGACGCCGCGCGGGTCGAGGTCGACAACCTCTACACCCAGTTCGTCGACGTCCTGGCCGCCCGCGAGACCGTCCGCCTGGCCCGCAAGAGCGTCGCCGAGCTGGAGAAGGAGCCCGATAAGCCCCGAGGCCCCGCCCGGCCCCTCCCCGGCGCCGACGACCAGCGGCTGGAGATCCAGCGCGAGTCGGCCGAGATCGGCCTGACCGAGGCCGAGGAGGACTACAAGGACGACCTCCGGACCCTCGGCGCCCTGCTCGGCCTCTCGGTCGTCGAGGCCGAGCGGCTGGAGCTGCGCGGGTCGCTGGCCGAGGTCACGCCCGCCCCGGTCCTGGGCGAGCCCCTGCTCCGCCTGGCCCTCGCCAGCCGCCCCGACCTGGCCGCCTACCGCCTGGGCGTGAAAAGGGCGCAGGCCGACGTCGGCCTGGCCGTCGCCAACCGTTATCCCGATATCTACGTCCTCTTGCAACCTTATACATTCCAGGACGACAGCTACCTGGGGCTCAAGAGCGCCCATTCCTGGGGCATGGGCGTCTCGGTCCCGATCCCCCTGTTCAACCGGAACCAGGGGAACATCCGGCGGGCCAGGCTGAACGTCTCGCAGACCACGACCGAGCTGGCCGCGCTGGAGCAGCAGGTCATCTTCGAGGTCCGCCAGGCCGAACGGCAGTACACCGTCACCCGGGCGGCCGTCGAGCGGATCGAGCGCTCGCTCCTGCCCAACGCCCGGACCGAGCACGACCGGACCTACCGCCTGTACGTCGCCGGCAAGGCCGACGAGCTGACCTTCCTCACCGCCGAGCGCGACTTCGACCAGGTCGTCCGCCTCTACCGAGACACCCTCGTCCGCCACCGGAGGGCCATGCTCAAGCTCAACACGGCCGTCGGCCTGCGGATCTTGCCGTGAATGGTCTCGTGATTAACTGTCATCGGTATTAATGTCTGCCTCCCTCTCCCCCCGGGAGAGGGCCGGGGTGAGGGGCGTCGCCGGACGAGTGAGCCCCGATCGGGCCCTTCTTCCGGCCTGATGGCGATGCGACGCCCCTCACCCCCGGCCCCTCTCCCACAGGGAGAGGGGAGGAAGACGGGCCCGCGACCCGAAGACTACCCCCTCGGTCCCGCTGTACGGATCGACAAATCTACAGTTTCAAATCTGAGGAAATTCTCGCGGAACCGGCCGGCCAGGCGGGCGGCCTGGGAGTCGTAGGCCAGGGGATCGGGCCAGACATCGCGAGGGTTGAGGATCTCGGGCGGGACGCCGGGGCAGGACGTGGGGTATTCCAGGCCGAAGATCGGGTCGAGGGCGAATCCGACCCCGGCGAGCGAGCCGTCCATGATCGCGTCGACGAGTGCTCGTGTGTGCGAAAGGCTGATCCGCCGGCCCAGGCCGAACCCGCCGCCGGTCCAGCCGGTGTTGAGCAGCCAGACGTCGGCCTCGTGACGGCGGAGCTTCGACCCCAGGAGGTCGGCGTAGCGGCCCGGCGGGAGGGTCATGAACGGGGCGCCGAAGCAGGTGCTGAAGGTCGCGGTCGGCTCGGCGCCCAGGCCGCGCTCGGTCCCGGCGACCTTGGCCGTGTAGCCCGAGAGGAAGTGGTACATCGCCTGCTCGGGCGAGAGCCTCGACAGCGGCGGGAGGACGCCGAAGGCGTCGCAGGTCAGGAAGATCAGGTGCCTCGGGTGCCCCCCCCGGCCCGTCGGGACGTGGTTGGGGATGGCGTCGATCGGGTACGCGGCGCGGGTGTTCTCGGTCAGGCGGGCGTCGTCGAAGTCGGGGACGCGGGTCTCGGGGTCGAGGACGACGTTCTCCAGCACGGTCCCGAACCGGATCGCCCGGTAGATGTCGGGCTCGTTCCGGGGGTCGAGCCGGATGCACTTGGCGTAGCAACCCCCCTCGAAGTTGAACACCCCTTCATCGCTCCAACCGTGCTCGTCGTCGCCGATCAGGCGGCGCCGGGGGTCGGCCGAGAGCGTGGTCTTGCCCGTGCCCGAGAGGCCGAAGAACAGGGAGACGTCCCCCCCTTCGCCGACGTTCGCCGAGCAGTGCATCGGCAGGATGCTATCGCGTGGCAATAATGTGTTCAGGACCGAGAATACCGACTTCTTGATCTCGCCCGCGTACAGCGTGCCGCCGATCAGGACCAGCCGGCGGGCGAAGTCGAGCAGGATGAACACCTCGCTCCGCGTGCCGTCCCGCTCGGGCACCGCCTTGAAGCCGGGCGCGGCGACGACCGTGAACTCGGGGCGGTGGTCGAGCAGTTCCCCGGCCGAGGGCCTGACGAAGAGCTGGCGGGCGAAGAGGGCGTGATACGCCCGCTCGCAGACGACCCGGATCGGCAGCCGGTGGCGCGGGTCGGCCCCCGCGAAGGAGTCCTGGACCCAGACCTCGCGGTCGCGAAGGTGGTCGCGGACCCGCTCCGCCAGCGCATCGAACCGCGCCCGGTCGAACGGCCGGTTGACCTTCCCCCAGTCGACCTCCCCCTCAACACTCGGCTCGCGGACGATGAACTTGTCCTCCGGCGACCGCCCGGTATACTGGCCGGTGAGGAACACCAGGGCCCCCGAGTCCGCCAGGACCCCTTCGCCCCCGAGGATCGCCTGCTCGACCAGTTGTCCCGTCGCCAGGTTCCTGTGCGGAATCCCCTCGATTGCCCATCCCGCCAGGTCGCCCGCCGCTCGCTCATCAACAGCACTCATCGAAGCCTCGTCGCTCGGATGGACTCGCCCCGACAGAGGGGGCCGAGAGTCCCTTTCGGCCCTATCCTCACACCTTTGGGATACCATCTTGGCCGCCGATCCGGCAAGCCATCCGGGAAAGTGAAGAGATTGCTGATGTTCGTGAAAGTTGTGGATTCGTAGGGCGGGTCGAGCCTCGGGCGAGCCCCACCACACCGGATCGGTG
>JAJYDH010000710.1 GCA_021777685.1 Planctomycetota bacterium
TCCGATCTGGACCTGTACCTGCCCGAGAACGGCACCGCGCGGTCGATCCTGATGAGTTCCCTGCTCTGCCCGTCCGCCACCGGCGCGGTGAGGGCAGGCCGGACCGCCCCGAGCCCGCCGGTCGGCGGCGACCCTGCCCAGACCAACTACGCCGCCTGCCACAACGACACGGAGACGCCGATCGACGCCAAGAACAACGGCGTCTTCTACCTCAACAGCCGGACCCGCTACGAGGACATCGAGGACGGCACGTCGCAGACGATCTTCTTCGGCGAGAAGTCGATCGACGACACCGAGCTGGGCTGGGCCTCGGGCACCCGGGCCACGCTCCGGAACGCGGGCTGGATCATCAACGGCGTGGCCCGGGGCGTGGTGGCGCCGCCGGTCCGGGCCGACGAGGCCGAGGTCGAGGAAGACGGCGCCGCGCCGGCGAAGCCGAAGGCCGCCGCGTCGAATATCGGGGTCCCCCCGGCTCCCGTGGTCGGCGGGTTCGGCAGCCGACACCCCGGCGGCTCCAACTTCGGATTCGGCGACGGCTCCGTCCGATTCCTCAAGAACACCATCACCCCTCGGGTCTTCCAGCGTCTCGCCAACCGGGCGGACGGCGACCTGATCAACTCCGATCAGTATTGAATCACGCCTCCATCGAGGACTCCGCCATGATCCGCCGCCGTCGGTGCCCGGGCTTCACGATGATCGAGCTGATGATGGTCGTCGCGATCATCGCCGTGCTGATCTCGCTCCTCCTGCCGGCCGTCCAGTCCTCGCGAGAGGCGGCGAGGCGGACCCAGTGCGCCAACAACCTGCTCCAGCTCGGCATCGCCGTCGCGAATTACGAGTCGACCCACCTGGTCCTGCCGCCCGGCTCGGTCGACCCGAAGGGGCCGGTCGTCGAGGGCCCGGCGGCCTACCAGTTCGGCTGGGTCGCCCAGATCCTCCCGTTCATGGAGCAGAGGAACGCTTACCAGCACCTCAACTTCAACTCCGGCGCCTATCAGCTCGGCAACCTGACCGTCCGGAGCGTGACGATCGGCGGCCTCCTCTGCCCGTCCGATGCCCGCAGGGGCTCCTCGTTCGGGGGCGCGGGCCCATCCTCCTTCGGCCCGTCACTGTCGAGCGTCCCTTCCCCTGCTCAGGCGAATTACGCGGCCTGCTACCATGACGTCGAGGCGCCGATCGACACCACCAACGCCGGCGCCTTCTTCCTGAACAGCCACGTCCGCCTGGATGAGGTCGAGGACGGCCTGGGGCACACGATCTTCCTCGGCGAGAAGAAACCCGGCGGCGACGAGCTGGGCTGGGCCTCGGGCACCCGGGCCACCCTCCGGAACACGGGGACGCCGATCAACCAGACCTCGCTCAACCCGCTCGACCTCGCCCCGCTCATGCCGGGCTCTCCCGTCGACGATGTCCCCGCGATTCCCGGCATCGAGAACCCTCCTCCGGCCCAGGAATCCCCGTCCTCGCCCCCGAAGGCCCCGATGCCGATCCCCGTCGGGGGATTCGGCAGCTCGCATCCGAACGGGTCGAACTTCGTCTTCGGCGACGGGTCGGTCCGGTTCCTCCGCTCGACCGTCAACGACCGCGTCTACCGGCTCCTGGGGGCCCGGGCCGATGGCGATCCGATCGGAGACGACCAGTTCTGACCGAAGGTCGAAAAAAGACGCCGCGACGGCCCAAGCTCCCTTGCCGGAAGCCCGGCCGGTCGATATCTTATCTCTCGGTCGGACAACGCTCCGCGACCCGATCGGACCACCCATGACCGCCTCGAATCCGGGCCCTCGCGAGATCGATTCGCGGGACCTGGAGCTGATGAGGCGGGCCCTGGACCTGGCCCGAGAGGCGTCGAGGCTCGGCGAGGTCCCGGTGGGGGCCCTGGTGGTCCTGGACGGTCGGATCATCTCCCAGGCTTACAACCTCCGGGAGACGCTCCGAGACCCGACGGCGCACGCGGAACGGGTGGCCCTGACGCTCGCGGGCCGGGCCCTGGGGTCGTGGCGGCTCGACCGCTGCTCGCTCTACGTGACCCTGGAACCCTGCCCGATGTGCGCCGGGGCGATCGGCCTGAGCCGGATCGAGCGACTCGTCTACGGGGCCGCCGACCCGAAAGCCGGGGCCTGCCGGAGTCTCTACCGCCTGCTCGACGACCCCCGGCTGAACCACCGGGTCCTCATGACCGAGGGCGTCCTGGCGGCCGATTGCGGAGCCTTGCTGACCGAGTTCTTCCGACAACGACGCTCTCCCGAGACGAACGACCCCCGGAGGGGTGCCTGAGTGGTTGAAAGGGCCGGTCTCGAAAACCGGTGTAGGTGCAAGCCTACCGTGGGTTCGAATCCCACCTCCTCCGCTAGCCAAGCCTCGAACATCGAACGTTTTTGCCGCGAGCCGCGTCCCCGACGCGGCTCGCGGCGTTTCCGGGACCAGCCGACTTCTCGTTCTCCTGGAGCTTTCGATCGTCCCTCAGGGAGCTGGTGGCGACGGAGGACCTACCACCAAATAAAAGCGCCGTTCGGACGTGGATGATCTGGAGAGGAACCCGAAGACCGTCGGGGTCGTCTAACGGCGCGGGTCTTCGGAGGGATTCGCTCAAATCGATGATCCGGGAGGGTC
>JAJYDH010000148.1 GCA_021777685.1 Planctomycetota bacterium
TCTTTTCGACCGTTCGTCGACGTGCCACGCCCCTCACCCCAACCCTCTCCCAGAGGGAGAGGGAGCCAGAAAAGCCTTCGCGAACCAGGTTTAGGCTCGTTCAACGGTATTGGGGCTAACCCGCCAATTCGTCCAAGCCCTGTCATCCGATCCGATCGGGGTCGAGCGAAGGCCGCCGGACCCGCCGTCGGAGAAGCGTCGCGGTGGTCAGAACGGTCATCTGCGACGGCTGAGGGCGTTGGTCTCACCGGAGTGGGTCGCTTCGGTCACCGACTGTCAGCCAACCCAATGCCGTTGCTGCGGGTAGGCCCTGGGTGGTGACAGGGCGATTGCGCCATGATGGGCAGTTTGGGATGATAAGGACAGGGCGATCCTCGGTGAGGCCGATCACTGGATCGGCGACCGGATTGCCGACGTGCTCGGGGTCACCATCGCCGCCTGGGGACGCCAGAAGCGGGCCTGGCTGGCCCGGTTCCTCGACATGACCGGCGGCATCCCCTCGCACGACCGCTTCAACGCCCTTTTCAAGGCGATCGGGCCCGCCGAGTTCGAGCGGTGCCTGCCCAGTTGGATCACCTCGCCGCACGAGATCACCGCCGGGCAACTCGTCGCCATCGACGGCGAGACGCCGCGGCAGGGCTTCGACAAGGCCAACTCCAGGTCGGCCATCCACATGGTCAGTGCGTGGGCGACGGCCAACCACATCAGCCTGGGGCAGGTCGTCGTCGATCAGAAGAGCAACGAGATCACAGCCATTCCCAAGCTCCTGGAGTTGCTGGATGTCTCCGGTTGCCTGGTGACCATCGACGCCATGGGCTGTCAGGCCGGGACCAAGCTCGATGAACGCCACCCGAGGATGGCCGTCGTAGCGGCGGCCGAGGGCCTCGATCAGGCGCTCCATCCCGGCCACCATCCGGGGGTCGTCATAGTCCGGCGAGAGGCCGCCGCCGTGATCGGAATACCGGGCCTGCTTGACCCCCCGCGCGGCGAGCTAGTCGGGCAGGCCGGAGGGTCGGGACGGGCAGTCGACGAAGACGCGGAAGACGACGTGCTTGCCCCGCGCCTCGGGGGCCGACCACGCCCGTCCCTCCCAGGCATCGAACGCGAACACGCCCTCGGCCGGCTCGAGTTCTTTCCACGAGGCGTACAGGTAGACCATCGAGTACGGCTGGCGGATCGGCCCGACGTCGGTGTAAGGGCACCAGCCCTTGAGCGGATTGTCGAGCGGGCCGGGGGCGGGTTACGACCTCGGGCGGCGCATCCGCCAGGCCGATCGTCGCCGTCAGGAGGATCGGCGCGATCGGCCCGGCGAGGAATCTCAGGTGTCGGATCATCGGTTCAGACGCTCGTATAGGTCGGCAAGTCGTGCTCCTTGCCGACGGCGGCGGGATGCTCGTCCGAAGGCTCCTCGGCGGCCTCCTCGACCACGGCATGATGATGGCCGAGCCTTTCGGGGGGGACGTCGCTGCCGTGGTCGCCGGAGATGGAGTCGTTGATCCACTGGATTACGTAGTAGAAGACGGGCGTCAGGAAGATCCCGAAGAGGGTGACGCCGAGCATCCCGCCGAAGACGGCCGTGCCGAGCGCCCGCCGCATCTCCGACCCGGCCCCCTCGGAGAGGACCAGCGGGACCACGCCGAGGATGAAGGCGAGCGAGGTCATCATGATCGGCCGGAGCCGGAGGTTGCAGGCTTCAAGCGTCGCCCGGTGCCGGGGGACGCCGGCCTCCCGGCGGGCCTTGGCGAACTCGACGATCAGGATGGCGTTCTTGCAGGCCAGGCCGACGAGCACGATGAAGCCGATCTGCGTGAAGATGTTGATGTCCATCTCGGCCATCTGCACGCCCACGACCGAGCAGAGCAGGCACATCGGCACCACCAGGATGACCGAGAACGGCAGCGACCAGCTCTCGTACTGGGCGGCGAGCACGAGGAAGACCAGGACCACGGCCAGGGCGAAGACGACCATCGCCGTGTTGCCGGTCTGGAGCTGGAGGAGGGCCAGCTCGGTCCATTCCATGCGCATCGTCGGCGGGATCTGCTTCTGGACGACCTCCTCCATCATCATGATCGCCTGGCCGGAGCTGACCCCGGGGCCGGGCATCCCGTTGATCATGGCGGCGGGGTACATGTTGTAGCGGGGGATGAGTACCGGGCCGGGCCGGGGCTCGATGCCGGCCATCGTGCCGAAGGGGACCATCCCGCCGGCCAGGTTGCGGATCTTGAGGAGCTTGAGGTCGTCGATCTGCTTGCGGAAGTTGGCGTCCCCCTGGACGTTGACCTGCCAGGTCCGGCCGAAACGGTTGAAGTCGTTGACGTAGAGCGAGCCCAGGTAGACCTGGAGGGTGTTGAAGACCTCGTCCATCGACACGCCCATCGAGCTGACCTTGTCGCGGTCGATGTTGAGGAAGAGCCAGGGTGTGTTGGCCCGGAAGCTGGTGAAGAGGCCCTGCAGCTCCTCGGTCCGGTTCCCCTCGATGACGGTCTTCTCGGTCGCCTGCTGGATCGCGTCGAGCCCGGAGTCGCCCCGGTCCTCGATGACGACCTTGAAGCCTCCGGCGGTGCCCAGCCCCTCGACCGGGGGTGCGCCGAAGACGTTGAGGCGTGCCTCGATGATCTCGTCCTGGAGGGCGGCCTGGAGCTTCTCGGAGATCGCCGCGCCCTGGAGGTCCGGCTCGGTCCGGTGGTGGAAGTCCTTCAGCATCACGTACATCGCGCCGAAGTTCGGGGCGTTGGCGTTGAGCAGGATCGACTGGCCGGCGATCGCCACCGTGTGGGCCACCCCGGGCGTCCTGAGCGCGATCCGCTCGACGCGCCTCATCACCTGCTGGGTCTTCTCCACGGAGGTCGAATCGGGCATCTGCACGTTGACGAGCAGATATCCCTTGTCCTGCGACGGGATGAACCCGGCCGGCGTGTTCTCGAAGGCGTAATAGGTCAGGTAGAGCAGGCCGCCGTAGATCAGCAGGACGGCGAGGCTCCCCTTGAGCATCAGGCCGACGATCCAGGTGTAGCCGCGGGTGACGGTCGAGAACCCGGCGTTGAAGACGCCGAAGAACCAGACCAGGAACCGGTCGACCGGCCAGCCGAGGATCCAGCCCGCGACGGCCCCGAGGAGCGCCGCGATCGCCCCTTCGGCGGCCGGGGGTGCCGAGCCCAGATGTCCCGACAGGGACGGGGTCAGGAGATAATATCCCGCGACCGCGCCGACCAGGGCATAGGCCAGCCGGGGCAGCGCCTCGGGCTTCTCCTTCGACTTCGGCTTGATGAGGATGGCTGCGAGCGCGGGGCTGAGCGTCAGCGAGTTGAACGCCGAGATGACCGTCGACGTCGCGATCGTCAGAGCGAACTGGCGGAAGAACTGGCCGACGATCCCCGTGATGAACGCGCAGGGCACGAACACCGCCGTCAGCACCAGGCCGATCGCGATCACCGGTCCCGACACCTCGTCCATCGCCCGGACCGTCGCGTCGCGAGGCGTCATCCCGTGCTCGACGTGGTGCTCCACCGCCTCGACCACCACGATCGCGTCGTCGACCACGATCCCGATCGCCAGCACCAGCCCGAACAGCGTCAGGTTGTTCAGCGAGAACCCCATCGCGGCGAGGACGGCGAACGTCCCGATGATGGCGACGGGGACGGCGACGAGCGGGATCAGGGCCGATCGCCAGTTCTGGAGGAACAGGAGGACCA
This sequence comes from Planctomycetota bacterium, assembly GCA_021777685.1. Classification (GTDB taxonomy): domain Bacteria; phylum Planctomycetota; class Planctomycetia; order Isosphaerales; family Isosphaeraceae; genus Tundrisphaera. Next base: position 3,693 of record JAJYDH010000148.1, read on the forward strand.
CCACCGCCACCAGGATCACCGCGTCCCGGAGGGTCTTGAACACCTCGCCGATCGACTCTCGGATGAACGGCGTGGTGTCGTAGCGGATCTCGTAGTCCAGGCCGGGCGGGAAGTCCTTGGCCAGCTCCTTGATCTTGGCCTTGACGAGATCGGCCGTGTCGAGGGCGTTGGCGTCGGGGAGCTGGAAGACGGCCAGGCTGACCGACGGCTTGCCGTTGACCGAGCAACTGATGTCCTGGTTCTTCGGCCCCAGCTCGATCCGCGCGACGTCGCGAAGCCGGACGACCCGGCGGTCCGGCGTGAGCTTGATGATCATCTCCTCGAACTGCTCGGGCTCGACCAGCCGGCCGAGGGTGCTCAGGGGGACCTGCATCTCCTGGCCGTTGGGCACGGGCGGCTGGCCGATCTGGCCGGTGGCGACCTGGAGGTTCTGCTGTCGGATCGCCAGGGCGACGTCGGAGGCGGTCATGTCCCGCGAGGCGAGCTTCTCGGGGTCGACCCAGATCCGCATGCTGTAGTCGCGCTGGCCGAGCATGCCGATGTCGCTGACGCCCGGGAGCCTGGCGATCTCGTCCTTCAGGTGCATCAGCGCGTAGTTGCTCAGGAAGAGCTGGTCGTAGAGCGGCGACCCGTCCGGATTCTTGGCCTTGGAGTTCACCGCCATCGCCAGGAGGATGTCGGGCGACTTCTTCCGCGTGGTCACGCCGGTCTGCTTGATCACGTCGGGCAGGAGCGGGATGGCCAGGCTCACGCGGTTCTGCACCAGGACCTGGGCCATGTTCAGGTTCACGCCGTGCTTGAACGTGACGGTCAGGTTGTACGCGCCGTCGTTGGTGCACTGCGAGGACATGTAGAGCATGTTCTCGACGCCGTTGACCTGCTGCTCGATCGGCGTGGCGACCGTCTGGGCGACGACCTGGGCGCTGGCGCCCGGATAGGTGCAGTCGACCTGGACCGTGGGCGGCGAGATCGGCGGGTACATCGCGATCGGCAGGTTGAAGAGGGCGATCCCGCCCCCCAGCGTGATGACGATCGAGAGGACCGAGGCGAAGATCGGTCGATCGATGAAGAAGCGAGAGATCAAGGCCGATCCTCCCGAAAGCTTGGGATCACCGTGAGGTCGCGGGGCGGGCCGATGGTCGGCGTGCCGGGCGTCCCGGAGGGAGGGGGCCCGGCACCGGGGTCATCTCATCTGGTCGGGGCGTGGCCCGAATCGGACGACGAGGGGGCCGGCAGCACGACCGGGACGGCGGCCGGCCCGTCCGGGGCCGGCTTCTTGCCGTCGGGCCCGGTCAGTTTGTCATTCTCCTCGGGCGTGATCGGCCTGACCTCGTCGCCGGCCTTGAAGCGTTGAATGCCGCCGATGATGACCTTCTCGTCCCCCTTGAGCCCTTCGAGGACGACCCGGAGCCCGTTGTTCAGCGAGCCGACCTTGATCGGCTGGGCGAAGGCCACATCGCGGAGGACCTCCTTCGGCTTGCCGGTCTTCGGGTCCTCCACGACCTTGCCGGTCTTCGGGTCCTTCTCCTTGACCATCGTCTTGCGGGCGACGTAGACGAACTTGTTGCTCTGCTCCGAGCCGATCGCCTGCTCGCCGATCAAAATCTGCTTCTTGGGCCGGCCGATCGGCAGCCTGATCCTGACGAAGAGGCCGGGCGAGAGGAGCCGGGGCTTGGGATTGTCGATGACGCCCCGGACGCGGAGCGTCCCGGTCCCGGAGTCGACCTTGTTGTCGCTGAAGTTGATCCTGCCCCGGTGGGGGAAGGCGTAGTTCCCGTCCGCGTCCTTCTCGTCGGCGACGCTGACCAGGACCGGCACCTCGGCCTCCTCGCGCGACTTGATCAGGCCCGCCGCGATCAGGCGGCGGAGCTTGAGGATCGTCCGCTCGTCGATGTCGAAGTAGACGTACATCGGGTCGAGGGAGACGATCGTGGTCAGCGCGGTCTCGTCGGCCTTGACCAGGTTGCCCGGGTCGACCATCCGCCGGCTGAGCCGGCCGCCGATCGGGGCGGTGACCTTGGTGAAGTCGAGGTCGAGCTTCGCCCGGTCGACCGCCGCGGTGTAGACGCCGATGGTGGCCTTGCCCTCCTCGAAATCGCCGTTGATCCGATCGAACTCCTCCTTGCCGATCGCGCTCCGGTTCATCAGGCCGACGGCCCGGACGTGGTCGGCGGTCAGGCGGGTGAGCCGGGCCTTGCCCTGGTCGAGGGTCGCCAGGGCCCGGTCATACTCGGCCTTGTAGGGCCGGTCGTCGATCTGGAACAGGAGGGCGCCCTTCTCGACCTCGTCGCCGTCGTTGAAGTTCACCTTGTCGAGGTATCCCGTGACCCTCGCCCGGACCTCGACGGTGAAGACCGCCTCGGTGTGGCCGATGAACTCCTCGAAGTCGATGACCTCGTCGGTGGTCGGCGTGTTGTAGATCACCTTGGGCACCTGGGGGGGGGCCTGGTTCGCCTTGGTCTTGGTGCAGCCGGCGGCCACCAGACCCGACAGGGCCGCCGAGATCCACAACTCACGTCTTCGACACATGCGAGCCCAGCCTCCCAACCGCGAGTCTGTCCGACAATCACGCCCGGCGGACGACGATCGCCGCCGCCCCTCTCGAACCGGGCCCCTTGAGCCTTCAACCGCCCGGCCGGTCGCCCTCCGCGCCGGCGTCGCCGCCCGGGTCGGGCCGCCTTCGGGCCCGCTCCGACTCGCCGAGGATGCCGCGGAAGACCACGTCCAGGATGTCCCGGGCCTGATCCTCGTGCGACCGGCACCGGCCGGCGAAATGGTTCGTGAAGATCGTCCCGTAGGCCAGGTCCATGAAGACCGTCGAGATCCGCTCGACCGGCATGTCGCGGATGCGCCCCTGGGCGATCATCTCCCGGTAGAGGTCGTGCCATCGGAGCTTGTTGCGCTCTCGATGGACGAAATAGGTCGGCGTCGTCCGATCCTTGAACAGCGCCCGTTCGAGGATCAGCAGCTCGACGAATTTCGGATGCTGGTCGAAGAATCTGAGGAACGCGCGGGTGCCGGCCTCGATCCGATCCATCGGGTCGGCCTCGCCCGCGATGGCGGCGTCGATCTGGACCCGGAGGCGCTGCATCACCCGGTCGGCCGCCGCGAGGAAGAGGTCGCGCTTGCTCGGGAAGTGCCGATAGAGCGTCCCCTTGCCGACCTGGAGCTTGTCGGCGAGATCCTTGGTCACGGCGTCGGAATAGCCGAACTCGGCGAACAGGTCGGTCGCCGCGTCGAGGATCTCCTCGCGGCGGTTACAGGGCCCCCCCTCGGTCTGGCCGGGGGCCGACGACGGGCTCGCGACGAGTTCCACGGCGATCTAGCCCCCCCGCGTCGGCCCGATCCGGGCCGCCCGAAGATTACCCACGTCGAAATCGTCACGCGCGGCCTCCGCGCGAGCCGGACGCGATGAACCCGCGCCGGCCGGGTGGGCGCACCCGGCCGAGGCTCGAGATCGACCCCATCGATCGGACCTTCAGCACGTCGCGAGAGGGCGTCGGACTGACCGGTCAGTCAACGTCCGAATCGTAGGGAGCTTGTTCAACAACGTCAACTCTCTCATCCGACTTTATCGACACAATCTATTCCATCGCCGGGGCTTGAATCCGACGAGGAACCTTCGAGACTGGCGACTTACGGCCGGCTCGGATAAGATCGCCGGCCCGGCCCGACCATCAACGACCTCGAATCAGGAGCGGACCTCGATGATCTGCCTCGCCGTGACCTACGTGATGAAGCCCGGGACGGAGGACGAGGCCGTCGACCGGCTCCGGCGGCTCACCGAGGCCACCCGGGCCGAGCCCGGCTGCCGGTTCTACCTGACCCACCGCTCGACGACCGAGCCGAGGAAGTTCTTCCTCTACGAGCAGTACGAGGACCAGGCGGCGCTCGACTATCACCGGGCGACCGCCCACTTCGCCGAGCACGTCACGGGCGGCCTCATCGCGCTCGCCGAGAGCCGGAGCCCGGAGCTTTACGGGCCGCTGACCGACTGACGGCCCCCCTCGGCGCGAACTCGAAGACCTCGAACCGCTCGAAGACCGGCCGCCGGCCTGGCTCGGCGAGGTCGACCCGGAAGGTCTGGCGGCTACGGAGGTCGTAGTCGGCCCGCATCGACTCCAGCCAGGCCGAAACCCTCGGGCCGTCCGACTCCGGGGCGACCCCCAGGACGCACCGGAGCGGTCGGCGGGCCGAGACCGCGTCCCACCTCGGCCCGCCCGACCGTCTGGCAGGGGAGTAGATCGCCTCGTTGACGAGCGAGACCGCGACCCCGAGGCGGATCGAGTCCCAGTCGGCCGCCCCGAAATCCCAGCGGAGGTCGGCGACCTCGGCCCCTCGGGCCAACTCCGGCCAGAACGTCCGGGCGAAGTCGCGGGCCGCCCGAGCCTGGTGGGCCCGGTACGGATGGGCCACTCCCGCCGCCAGCGGGGCGATCCCGACCGCGACCAGGCCCAGGCACCCCATCCGGAGCAACCGGGACCGCGCGACATCCGATCGGACCAGCCCCAGGAGTCGGGAGGCCCCGAGGCCGACCAGCAGGCAGACGGCAGGCGCGGCGTACTGCATGATCCGGGCCGCCGACCCGTGCGGAGCAGGACCTCCATAAGGATAGAGCCGGAGCGCCGCCGCCACCATCGCCAATCCCAGGGGGGCGAGCAGGAGGGCCAGGACCGTCTTCCGCCCCCATCGCCAGAGCACGACCGCGCCGACGACGCAGGCCAGCAGGCTCAGGGCGCTTTGCCCCCCCTCGCCCCCGCACGGATAGGCCAGCATGTCGCCCGAGTGGACCACCCAGAGCCAGCGGAGGAGGCCCCCGGCCGAGTCGAGAGGCGGGAACGATCGGGCCCACATCTCGCGCATCCCCGGCGAGGCCGAGGACGCCTGGGCCCTCGTGAAGGCGACGTAAATGGTCGCGTAGGTCGCGACCATCGCCGCCCCATACGCGGCGAACGCGATCCGGACGCCCGTCCGCCGGGACCGCCACGCGGGGACCGCCAGCGCCAGGCCGATCCCGCCCGCCACGAACGCCGCCGGATGCGAGAGGAGCAACGCCAGCGGCACGAAACCGGCCAGGGCCCAGAGCGAGGACGCGCGGGCCGGCTCACGCCACCAGCCGAGGGCCAGGCGCAGCAGGATCGAGGCGACCAGGAGGTCGCAGGCGTAAGGCTTGACGTCCGCCGCGTGCCGGATCGGGTGGACCGAGACCGCCATGACCGCGACAGCCAGGAACAACGCCCGCCCTCGGAGGACCGTCGCCGCCGCCGACCGGAAGGCCACCATCCCCCCGAGGGCGCAGGCCAGCGGGAAGAGGCGGAGCGACCATTCCGAGAAGCCCAGCAGCCGGACCGACGCGAGTTCGGCCCAGAGGAACAGGAGCGGGCAGACCTGGCCGTAATCGAGCGGCGAGAGCAGGCCGAGATAGCCCCGGCGGAGCAGGTTCACCGCCACGAACGCCTCGTCCCACCAGAGCGGGAAGTCGAGGCCGTAGGCGGCCGCGCGCAGAACCATCCCCAGGCCGACGAACCACCAGGTCGCCCGGCCCCAGCGATCCCCCTCGGGCGACCCGACCCCGCCCGGGTCGATCGCCGGCCTCTCCCGATCGCGGTCGTTCGGCTGTTCCAAGGGGAAGGCGCCTTCCGTGACCTCTCGTCCGCTCGGGCCGGCTCCCGACCGCGCGGGTCAGATTAGTCGCGGGCCGCCCGACGAGCAAGGCCACTCCCGGGATCACCTCCCGAGGCCGTCGCGGGTCCGTGCCCCGCCGCCGGGGCGATCGGCCCGGCGGATGATCAGTCCACCCGCGATGATGAAGACGATGCCCGCGATCGACCCCGCGATCAGGGGAGCCCGCAGGTCTCCCTGCCACCGGTCGAGATAGGCCCGATAGGCCGATCCCGCCCCCCAGACGATCAGGAGGCCGAGGACGATCCCCGCCACGATCTTCGGAGCCGGTGCCCGCGTCATCGCGAAGGCCCTCGCGGAGATCGGGCCCGAGGCTCAACCCGGGCCCGGCATTGACCAGCACATCCTGATCTTACCAACTCCTTGGCAAGATGCCAGGCCCTGATGCCCGGAAATCGGGTCGCGGCGCGTCGGGCCGGTCAAGGGAACGGGCCCGGCCCGAAATGCGAAGGGCCGGAGCACCCGGCTCCGGCCCTATCTCATCGATATTTCTACTGTTGCGACGACTCGACAGGTCATGCCTCAGTAGCGGCGGAGGGATTCGAACCCCCGACAAGCGGCTTATGAATCCGCTGCTCTAACCAACTGAGCTACGCCGCCTCGCTCGATATCATCCGTCCGGGGACGGTGATCCGTCGCCCGGATGGTGGATCTCGGGGGAAAGAGCAGGATAGCGACCTCTCTCGCCGATTTCAAGACGATCCGCCCGCTTTTGGCCGGCGGATCGATGGACATCAGGCCAGGAGGGCCTTGATGACGTGGGCCTGCTCGACGCCGGTCAGCTTCTGGTCGAGCCCCTGGTAGCGGTAGGTGAACCGCTCGTGGTCGAAGCCCAGGAGCTGGAGGACGGTCGCGTGGAAGTCGCGGATGTGGACCGGGTCCTTGATGATGTTGTAGGAGAAGTCGTCGGTCTCGCCGTAGATCGTCCCGGGCCGGGAACCGCCGCCGGCCATCCACATGGTGTAGCAGCGGGGGTGATGGTCGCGGCCGTAGTTGTCCTTGGAGAGCCCGCCCTGCGAGTAGATCGTCCGGCCGAACTCGCCGCCCCAGATGACCAGGGTCTCGTCGAGGAGCCCCCGGGACTTCAGGTCCTGGATCAGGCCCCAGCAGGGCTGGTCGACGTCCTTGCACTGGCTGGGCAGGCGCCCCTTGACGTTGCCGTGGGTGTCCCAGTTGTTGTGGTAGATCTGGACGAACCGGACGCCCCGCTCGACCATCCGGCGGGCCATGAGGGCCGAGTGGGCGAAGCTGCCCGGCTTGGTCTTCGCCTCCTCGCCGTAAAGCTCGAAGGTCGAGGCGGGCTCGGAGGCGAGGTTCGTCAGCTCGGGGACGCTCGACTGCATCCGGAAGGCCAGCTCGTACTGCTCGATCCGGGTGTGGGTCTCGGGGTCGCCGACGGCCTGATAGTTGGCCTCGTTGAGGGCCCGGAGGCCGTCCAGCGTCCTCCGACGGACCTCGGTCGGGACCCCCGGCGGGTTGTTGATGTAGAGGATCGGGTCGCCGCCGCTCCGGAACGAGACGCCGGCGTGCTCGCCCGAGAGGTAGCCCGACGACCAGAGCCTCGCCGCGATCGCCTGGATCTGCTCGGTGTTCGAGGGCTTGGCCACGAGGACGACGAAGGTCGGCAGGTTGTGGTTCCCCGAGCCCAGGCCGTAGGACGCCCACGAGCCCAGGCAGGGGCGGCCGGTGACCATGTTGCCGGTCTGCATCAGGGTGACGGCCGGCTCGTGGTTGATCGCCTCGGTGTTCATGCTCCGGATGAAGCACATGTCGTCGACCATCTTCGCCGTGTAGGGCAGCAGCTCGCTGACCCACATCCCGGACTGGCCGTGCTGGGCGAACTTGAACATCGACGGGGCGATCGGGAACCGCTTCTGCCCCGAGGTCATCGTGGTCAGGCGCTGGCCGTTGCGGATCGACTCGGGCAGGTCCTTGTCGTACATCTCCTGCATCTTCGGCTTGTAGTCGTACAGGTCCATCTGCGCGGGGCCGCCGAGCATGTGCAGGTAGATGACGTGCTTGGCCTTGGGGGCGAAGTGGGCCAGGCCGGGCAGCCCCCCTTCGAACGCGGCGGCCGGGGAGGCGAGCCGATCGTTGCCCATCAAGGACGCCAGCGCCGCCCAGCCGACGGCGTTCACGCCCCGGCCGAGGAACTGGCGGCGCGACTCGGACCGGATGTATTCCTGGAGCGGGTTCATGGCGGTGTCCACCTCTGCGTTGAACCTTAGGGACGATCGGCCGTCGATGCGCTCTCTTCGGGCCCCGGAGGGCGATCAGCTTTCAGCCATGCCTGAATTACTATCGCTCGTGATGAGGCATGCTGAACACACTTCCTGTCCGGCGGAACGCCGAAAGCTGACCGCTGATCGCTCTCCGGTGGTTACTTGTTGAGGACCTCGTCGAGGTTGAACAGCTCGTTGTCGAGCATGGTCCACGCGGCGAGGGTCGGGACGTCGAGGCCCGGGTCGGCCTTCGACTCGCCGAATGCGATCAGCTTCGAGGCGTCCTCGGGGTGGGCCTTGTAGTAGGCGACGAGCCCGTGGAGCGACTCCTTGACGACCTTCGCCTCGTCGGGCCGGAACGGCCGGGCCAGGAGGGTCCGGGCGACGAAGTCGACCCGCGAGTCGTCCGAGTCGCCCCCTTGCTTGAGGACCACCTCGCCCAGGTGCCGCGCGGCCTCGACGAACTGGACGTCGTTGAGGGTGACGAGGGCCTGGAGCGGGGTATTGGTCCGGTCGCGGCGGATCGTGCAGACCTCGCGGGTCGGGGCGTTGAAGATGTCCATCGACGCCGGCGGCGCGGCCCGTTTCCAGAACGTGTACATGCTCCGACGATACAACCCATCGCCGGTATCGGCCTTGTAGTCGCGGGTGTTCGAGCCGATCATCGCGACGGCCTCCCAGACTCCTTCGGGCTGGTAGGGCCGGACGCTTGGTCCGCCGACCTTTGACACGAGCAAGCCGCTGGCGGCCAGGGCGTAGTCGCGAACCATCTCGGCATCCATGCGAAAGCGCGGACCCCGCGACAGGAGCCGATTGTCAGGATCGCGCGATCGTTTCTCCGGCGTGGCCACCGCTGCCTGACGATACGTGGCCGACGTGACAATGAGTCTCACCAGGTGCTTCACGTTCCAGCCCGATTGCACGAACTCGACCGCCAGCCAATCCAGCAG
>JAJYDH010000149.1 GCA_021777685.1 Planctomycetota bacterium
ATAGATGTCGGCCCGGGTGTCGACCGACCGCGAGTGCCGGGCCTGCTCGGGCGAGACGTAGTCGAACGTGCCGACGGTCGCGCCGTCGCGGGTCACGTTGTCCTGATCGTTCAGGTCGATCGCCAGGCCCAGGTCGGTCAGCTTGGCGGTCCCGTCGCGCGTGACCAGGATGTTGCAGGGATTGACGTCGCGGTGGATCAGCTCCTTGAGCCGGGCGTGCTCCAGGCCCAGGGCGATCTGGCGGGCGAGCCTGGCGGCGGTCGGCCAGGGGATCGCGCCCAGCTCGCCGATGAGCTGGCCGACGTTCTTCCCCTCGATGTACTCCATGACGAGGTAGCGGACCCCGCCCGAATCTCCCTCGTCGTAGACCCGGACCAGGTTCTCGTGCTGGAGCTGGGCGCCGACCTTCGCCTCGCGCTGGAACCGGGCGATGGCCCGGGGGTTGGTCATCCGCTCCTGCGAGAGGATCTTCAGCGCCACCATCCGGTTGAGCCGGACGTCCTTGGCGAGGTAGACGCGGCCCATGCCGCCCCGGCCGAGCAGGTCGAGCAGGATGTACTTGTCGATCTTGAACCCGGTCGATCGCCCGCCCATGATCTGCTGAGCCTGCCAGAGCGTGAGCCGGCCGGCGGTGATCGCCTGGCGGGCCAGGCGGCGGTCGATCGCGTCGTGGGTGCGCTTCTCGGCCGGGATCAGGGCAAAGCAGGCCTCCAGCCCCGCCTCGTCGATCAGGCCGCTCTGCAAGGCGGCCTGGTAGAATCGCGACGCCTTGGCTTCGAGCATGGTGCATCCTGGACTGGGCGTCGAATCGGCCTCGATCGGATCGGTCGGAGTGGGGCTGGCCTGATCTGGCTTCCGGGCGGGGACATGCGCGATTTCTCAAGTCAATCTAACTCGCCGATACGCACCGGACAACCCCCAAGCCGGCGCCGGGCCGGGGCGAGGCTTCCGAGGTCTCCGATCGGATTGACCGTGCGGGGGCCGGGCCGTTAGCATATCCCGTTCGCCGTCGAGGAATCCGGGCGATGCCGACGCCCCGGGGACTCGGCGGGTCGCCCCCTTTCGGGCCCGGTCGATCGCGCGGGAGGTTGACGGATGGGGGAGCTGAACCGGGCCGATCTCGGGGGAGCCACGGGGTCGGAATCGGGGCCGGGCCCGTACCTGTCAGCCCCGGTCGGTCATCCTCCCGACCCGGGGTCCGGCTGGGTGGGGATCGCCGCCAACGCCGCCTCGGGTCGGGGCAGGGGCCGGGTCGCGGTTGCCCGGCTGGTCCGAGAGCTGGAACGGCTCGGCCTGGAGCCGAGGGTCGCCTGGACCCTGGACGAGCGCAAGGCGATGGTGGCCCTGGCCTCGTCCCGGAAGGCCGGGCGATGCCGATGCCTGGTGGCCGCCGGCGGCGACGGGACCGTCGCCGCGCTGATCAACGAGCGGCCGGACGTGCCGATCGCCGTCATGCCGGCCGGGACCGAGAACCTCTTCGCCAGGCATTTCGGCTTCGGGCGGCATCCGGCCAGGGCGGCCTCGAGGATCGCCCGGGGGCGGGCCGAGCCGCTGGACCTCGGCGTCATCGACGGGCGGAGGTTCGCGCTCATGGCCGGCTTCGGCTTCGACGCCGACGTCGTCTCCCGGCACCATGCCGCGAGGGTCGGCCGGACGGGCCAGCTCAGGACGACCCACCGCGCGGCCTACGTCGAGCCGGTCCTCCGGTCGACCTTCGGCTATCGGTTCCCGCCCCTGACGGTCACGGCCGAGGGGGGCGACGGCCGCCGGGAGACCCTGACCGGGACGACGGCGTTCGTCTTCAACCTCCCGCGATACGCGCTCGGCCTGCCGTTCGCCCCGTCGGCCGTCGGGGACGACGGCTGGCTCGACCTGGTCGTCTTCCGCGACCCCGGCGCGTTCCGGGCGCTCCATTACCTCTGGCTGGTCGTCCGGGGGTTGCACCTCGATCGCCCGGGGATCGAGCATCGGAGGGTCCGCCGGGTGGCGATCGAGGCGGCGGCCACCGTCCCGATCCAACTCGACGGCGATCCCGGCGGCGCGATCGAGCCCGGCGGGCCCGCCCGGATCATCGAGGTCCTGCCCGGGGCCGTCGGCGTCGTCGTCCCGGATGCCAGGCTCGGCCGCGAGGTCGGGTGACGCGGGCCCCCCGGCGGTGAGCCGGCGCGGGACGATCGCCCCCGCCAACGGGACCACCGGGATCGCCCCCCAATCTGGGGTCGTGGTCGACTCGCTGGGCAACCTCTACGGGGGAAGCGTGCTCGCGCCATCTTCTCCTGGGCGGTGAGCACGTCCACCGAGCGGAGTCGCAAGCCCTCCGTGACGGAGATCGGGACGTGCACGTCCATGTAAAGCTTGACGCACAATGGAGTTTCCCCATCGCCCGGGGCTTCCGTCGCAAGGGCGAATCTTGCTCCAGGGCGAGCTTCTCGTCGTGTTCGCGCGCCTGGTTCTCGATCTCGGCGTCGTATTCGGCCTGGTGGTCGAAGTCATGGGCCAGCGCCGCGTGGATCTGGGCCAGGGACAGGAGCGGATATTGTCGGTGGATCTCGTAGGCGCTCCAGCCGTAGGCCACCTGGGCGAGCGCGACCTCGATCACCTTGGTGTTGGTGTCGTCGATCCAGGCCCGACCGCGCTCGTCGAGATGGATGTGGGACGGGATGAGGGCGGTAGTCAAGGCGAAGCCTCCGGGATGGTCCGGCTCAGGCGTCGGTCTCTTCGAGGGATCGGCGGAGGGCCTTGAGGGATTCCTCGGCCTCCTCGCCGGCCAGGTCGTCGGACCACTGGGCGAGCACGAAGATGGTCCGGCGGGGGGTCTTGTACGAGCGGATGGCGCAGGCGTTGTTGAGGTCGAGGCTGACGAACTCGACGTCGTGGCCGACGGCGTGGTGGCCGTCGATCGTCTCCAGGGCGGGGACGGCGTCGAGGGTCGGGTACTCGTCCTTGAGCGCGGCGAGGGCCTCGTCGGCCAGGTCGGCGGGTTCGGGGCGGCCCTCGTCGGTCGTCACCAGGGCGAAGGCCAGCCCCTCGGGCGACTGGACGGTCACGGTCGTCCGGGGGCCGTCGTCGGTGACGTCCAGCTCCCAGTCGGCCGGATACTCGAAGCGAATCCCCCGGTCGTCGTAAATCCCGCTCATGCCCGACACCTCTGTCCTTGCCGTCCTTCGCTCGCGGTCGTTCTCCTCGGGAGACTATTGTAGTGATCGGGCGGCGATCTCGAAAAGGCGAAGGGCCGGCCAAGAGTACCCGATCGGCCCGGTCGCCATCCCCGACAAACTCGCCCTGGGCGCCCTTTTTCGCCCGCTTTTCCCGCCATCCCGCCCGATCCTCGGCTTCGAGGCGGCGGCTCATCCCGAGGGCGAGGGGCGGCCGATACGAGGGTTGTGGCGAGCGGATCAGCCGGGCGGGCCGGGTCGCTCGATGGAGAGGGACGCGGCGTCCGGAACGCCGGAGCCCGGGTCAAGGAAGGCGAGGGGACCGATGGCAGTCTCGTCGAAAGAGCCGCCGCCGATGCCGACGCGCGAGGAATGGGAGGCGCTCCGCCGCCAGGTGGTCGAGCTCCAGCGCGTCAGCAGCCTGGGCGTGCTGGCAGGCTCCGTGTGCCATGAGTTGAATAACGCCCTCACGCCGATCCTGAGCTACGCCAAGCTCGGCCTGCGGAACCCCGACCCGGAGTTCCGCCGCCGGGCGTTCGAGAAGATCCAGGAGGGGGCCGAGCGCGCCGCGGCGATCACCGGGGGTGTCCTCGGCCTGGCCAGGCCCCGGGCGGATCGGCGGTCGGCGGCCGACCTCGCCCGGCTGGCCGAGGAGGTGCTCCTGCTCACCGCCAAGGACCTCTCCAGGCATCGGGTCCGGGTCGACTTCCAGGTCGAATCCCGGCCCCACGCCCGGGTCAACCCGGCGCAGATCCAGCAGGTGCTCTTAAACCTGGTGATCAACGCCCGCCAGGCGATGCCCGACGGCGGCACGGTGAAGGTCCGGGTCGGCCTGGACTCGACCGGTCGTCTGGCCGAGGTGAGCGTCGCCGACACCGGGCAGGGGATCGCGCCGGGGGACCTCCGGCGGATCTTCGAGCCGTTCTTCACCACCAAGATCGGCCCCGACGAGACCGGCCTGGGCGGGACCGGCCTGGGGCTCTCGGTCTGCCGCGAGATCGTCGAGGGCCACCGGGGCCGGCTCCGGGCCGAGAGCCGGGTCGGACGGGGGACGACGTTCACCCTCCGCCTGCCCGCCTGCCCGGCGCCCGCCCAGCAGGGGGCCGCCTGATCGGGCCGATCAGCGGCTCTTCTTGGCCATCGCCTCGGCTTCCGCCAGGCTCTTGCCGCCGTCGACCTTCCAGGAGGAACCTTCCCGCTTCATCGGCAGGTTGATCGTCACCGGCGGCTCCTTGGTCCCGTTGTTGGACACGACCACCATCAGCAGGATGTCGGAGCCCTTCTCGGGGTCGCCGCTCATCAGGCCGGGGCTGACGTTGACGTCCGAGCCGATCTTGCCCTTCTCCAACTCGCCATGGACCAGGTCGAACCACTTGCCGGTCGCCTCGGCGCTGTCGGAACTGGCATGGGAGATGACCCGTGAGCGGTCGTTCGAGGCGACCGCTCGCATGACCGCGGTGGCCTGCGAGACGTAGCCGGGGGCACCCTCGCCGGGCGCCAGGTAGAGGTAGCCGAACACCGCCAGGAGCACCGCCGGAACGCCGTACCGGACGGGCTTGGGGATGTCCCTGAAGGTCTGGGCGAGGTCGAAATCCTCGACCTTCGCCTGGTTCTGTCGAGACTTGCCCGGCTTGGGGTCGCTCGATCCCGGCTCTCCCAGGGCCATCCGGCCGGTGTTGTCCATGTGGAAGACGGTGCTGCAGCCCTTGCACACGAGTCGGGCATTGAGCCGGTCGGGAGGGACGTTGCCCCCTCGTCCGCATTTCGGGCACTCGATCGGGATCATGCTATCCTCGAAGGTGAAACGTGGACGGTGCGTGGAGGGCAGGGGCCGCCGGGCCGGATCGGGAGGCACTGGGTCGACATCCGCCCGCCGACACCCCGACCGCTGATGAACTCGCCAGATCACATCGATCATTGTCAGGGCCTGGAACCCGGGCGGGCCGGGCTCGCCCGGGAATCGGGCAGTCCGGCGCCCGACCGTCCTCACGCACCGGGCGCCGGACGCCCGGTCGGCCCGATCATGGGGTTCCCTTGGCCGTCGCGACCGTCGCCTCGGCCTCCGCCAGGCTCTTGCCGCCGTCGAACTTCCAGGAGGAACCTTCCCGCTTCATCGGCAGGCTGATCGTCACCGGCGGGTCCGTGCCCCCGTTCCTGGACACGACCACCATCAGGGCGAGCTCGCTGTCCTTGCCGGGATCTCCGGAGATCAGGTTGGGGGTGATGGTCAAATTGGACGCGATCTGGCGCCGCTCCAGCTCGCCGTGCCAGAGGTCGAACCACTTGCCGGCCGCCTCGACGCTGTCGGGGGTGGCGTGGGAGACGACCCGGGAGCGGTCGTTCGAGGCCAGGGCGCGGACGACCGCGTCGGCCTCCGAGAAGTAGCCCGGCGTGCTGTCGCCGGGCCCCAGGTTGAGCCAGATGATCAGGCAGAGCAGGACCGCCGGCACGCCGTACCGGACCGGCTTGGGGATGTCGTTCCAGGTCTTGGCGAGGTCGAAATCCTCGATGGACGACGCGACCTCGGCGTGCGCCTTGGGCTGCTTGGGTTCGGCCGATTCCGGCTCGCCCAGGATCATATGCCCGGCGCCATCGAAGTGGAAGACCGTGTGGCAGGCCTTGCAGACCAGCCGGGTCTTCTGCCGTTCGGACGGGGCTTTTCCCTTGCGTCCGCATTTCGGGCACTCGATCGGGATCATGCGAATCCTCGGCGGGGGGACCGCGGGCGTCGTCGAGAGTCAGGCGCCTGACAGGCCGGATTTCGGGGTTTCAGGACGGGGGAAGGCTCGCGAGAGAATCGTCCGCCCCTACATCTTGCCACGCGTCTCCCATCAATGATAGGGCTCAGAAGACGGGGCGACGACTCGCGAGATTGAACCCCGCCCGCCGCCGATCGGGCCCCGGCCGCCCCTCGATTTCCGCGCCGGACGGGGCGATGATCAGGACCGACCCCGATCGCGAGCCCGAGTCGCCCCCCATGCCGCCGACCGACCGTCCGATCGCCGACGCCGACCGCGAGGCCATCACCCGGCGCCCCTCCGGGCGTCCGGTGATGTTCCAGAGCTGGGAGCAGCTCCTCTTCCTCCACTGGGAGGTCCCGGCCGACGCGCTCCAGAGGCTCCTGCCCGCGTGCCTGGAGCTGGACCTGTTCGAGGGCCGGGCCTTCGTGGGGCTGGTCCCGTTCACGATGAGGGGCGTCCGGCCCGCCGGCCTGCCGGCCTTCCGGTGGCTCTCGGATTTCCACGAGACGAACGTCCGGACCTACGTCCATTATCAGGGGCGCGAGCCCGGCGTCTGGTTCTTCAGCCTCGACGCCGCCAACGCGGTCGGCGCGGCCCTGGGACGGCTCTGGTTCCGGCTCCCCTACTTCTTCGCCCGGATGAGCCTGGTCGCCGAGGGTTCGACCGACGCCGGACTTCGCCTCTCCTACGCCTCCGACCGGCTCTATCCCGACCCCCGGCCGGCCATGACCCGGGTCGAGGCCGAGGTCCGCGCCCCGGTCGAGCCGGCGAGGCCCGGCACGCTCGAATACTTCCTGGCCGAGCGCTACCTGCTCTACTCGACGTCGGGGGATGGGGCGCTGTTCAAGGGCCGGGTCCACCACGCGCCCTACCCGCTCCAGGTGGCCGAGGTCCGCTCGCTGGAGGAGTCGGCGCTGCTCGCCGCCGGGATCGACCGGCCCGACGTCCCGCCCCTGGCGCACTACGCCCGGGGGGTGAATGTCGAGGTCTTCGGCCTGGAGCGGGCGACGGGGACGGGCCAATCCGCCTGATTCCGGCGGCTTTCGCCGCGAAAGGCTGATAATCGCGGCCTCTCGCGGCTGAATGTAAGGGACGAAGGGACCATGAGGACTCTGGGGATCGGCACGAAGCGTCCCTCTATCCACCCTCGACCCGTCGACGGGATCTGGAGCCCCGGTCGGAATTACCTTGGCCAGGTGTCGCGTGACCTTCCAGAACGTTGAAGATCGTCAGAACGAGCAGGTGCCCCCCGGCGGCGGGCGCCCGGATCACAAGAAGCACATCAAGGGGCTGCCCGACGTCCTCGACGTCGTGGCCGTCGTGTCCAACCCGGTCCGCTACCGGGCCCGCTACGACCTGTTCCGGGCCTTCGAGGCCCACGTCCAGGAGGCCGGCGCCCGCCTGACGGTCGTCGAGATGGCCTTCGCCAACCGGCCCTTCGAGGTGACCCGGGCCGACGAGCCCCGCCACGTCCAGGTCCGCTCGGCCCACGAGTTCTGGGCCAAGGAGAACCTGATCAACATCGGGATCTCCCGCCTACCTCGGGACTTCCGCTACGTCGCCTGGGTCGACGCCGACCTGACCTTCGCCCGACACGACTGGGTCCAGGAGACCATCCAGCAGCTCCAGCACCACGCGATCGTCCAGATGTTCGCCGAGGCCCACGACCTCGACCCCGACGGGATGATCCTGAACAGCTTCCGCTCGTTCGGCTACAGCCACGTCCACGGGATTCCCCGGAAGAAGGGGTCGGGCTACTACGGGGGCGTCCCGCTCAACACCCCGGTCAACCCCCGGATCGCCTACTGGCACCACCCGGGCTTCGCCTGGGCCGCGCGACGCGAGGCGATCGACGCCCTCGGCGGCCTCTTCGACGTCGCGGTGGTCGGCGAGGCCGACTACATCATGGCCAAGTCGATCGTCGGCGAGGTCGAGGACGTCCTGTACCCCGGCGTCTCGCCCGGCTATCGCAAGGCCGTGATCGACTGGCAGTCTCGCGCCCGGTCGCTCCGGGGCGACCTCGGCTACGTCCCGGGGACCGTCCTCCACCACTGGCACGGCAAGAAGGCGAACCGGAAGTACTGGGACCGCTGCAAGATCCTCACCGACTCCCAGTTCGACCCCGCCGCCGACCTCAGGCGCGACTGGCAGGGACTCTACCAGCTCGTCGACCACGACGAGCCCCGCTCGATCCTCCTCCGCGACGCCATCCGCTCCTACTTCCGGAGCCGGAACGAGGACGGCATCGACGCCTGATCCGGTCTTCGAACTCCCCTCCTATTCTGCCCCCCTCTCCCTCTGGGAGAGGGCCGGGGTGAGGGTCGTCGCCGGTCGAGTGATCCCCGATCGAGCCCTCTTTCCCATGACGGTTGGCGACGCGGCACCCCTCACCCCCCGGCCCCTCTCCCAGGGGGAGAGGGGAGGAAGATCTTGCGTCGATGAAGTCATGATTAAATCAACAAAAATTCTAATGAGAATGACCTTGTCCAGCAACATGTTCGCCCAGTACTTCAACCCGAGCCCCAAGCTGGCCCACGCCCAGTCCCGCAAATACGGCTGGCATCCCAGCACCCGGCCCTCGCCGCACCCCCGCTATGCGATGCCCGCCCACCACGAGGCCGGGCACCTGCCCGCGTCGGTCGACCTCTCGCCCGAGTGTCCGGCGGTGTACGACCAGGGTTCGCTCGGCAGTTGCACGGGCAACGCCCTGGCGGCGCTCTTCCAGTTCCTCCTGATGAAGCTCGGCCGGCCGTCGTTCGTGCCGTCCCGCCTGATGATCTACTGGGGCGAGCGCGCCATCGAGGGGACCAAGGACCAGGACGCCGGCGCCAACGGCGACGACGGGATGACCTTCCTCCAGACCAAGGGCGTCTGCCCCGAGTCGACCTGGCCCTACGACCCGTCCCGGTTCGCCGAGATGCCCCCGCTCGAGGCCTGGGCCGAGGCCGCCCGCCACAAGCTCTCCGACCCCGTCACGATCGACAACACCAACATCAACCAGATCAAGAGTTGCCTGGCGAGCGGCTACCCGATCGCCTTCGGCTTCACCGCCTATCCCGACCTGGAGAGCGAGAAGGTCGCGATCACCGGCCGGCTGCCGATGCCCTCCCGGGGCGAACAGCCAATCGGCGGCCATGAGGTCCTGCTCGTCGGCTACGACGACGCCACCGGCCTGTTCAAGGTCCGGAACTCCTGGGGCCCCGGCTGGGGCCTGGCCGGCTACTTCCTGATGCCCTACGCCTACGCCACCAACAAGGACCTCGCCGGCGACTTCCGCTCGGCCAGGGTCGCCGGCTGAGCCCCGGGCGAAGGTCGGTTGATCGGTAAACGCCCTCGGGCGAATCTTTCTCCCCTCTCCCCCTGGGAGAGGGGCCGGGGGTGAGGGGCGCCGCATCGTCAGTCGGCCTGGAAGAGCGGCCTCAATCGGGGGCCGCTCGACCGGCGACGACCCTCACCCCGGCCCTCTCCCAGAGGGAGAGGGAGTCAGAAGATGCCTCACGGGCCCTGCGAAAACCGGGAGAATCAGATCCGCGAGGACGTCGACTCGAAGATCTCGTCGAGGATGCGCGGCAGCTCGTAGGTCTGGGTCCAGGCCGGATAATGGGCCCGGAACTTCCGGGTGTCGCTGATGTACCAGACGTGGTCGCCGACCCGATTGTCCTCGCTGAAGGCGAGGTTCATCCGCCTCCCCGCCCGGCGATCGCGGAGGGCGATGGCCTCGCGGAGCGAGCAATGGCTCCGCCGCCCCCCGCCCGCGTTGTAGACCTCTCCCGGGCGAAGAAGCGGGCGGCCTCGGCCCCGACCAGCCCGGCGGACCCTCTGACGACGCAGGTGCTCATACGGTCGATCTTACCTCAAGCGGACGTCCGGCGAAGCCTCGATTGGTGCGTCAGGGATCGGGAAAACGCCAGATCCTGTCCTCCCCGGATCACACCGGAGGCGCCCCGTGGCGGCCATGCTACACTTGTCCGGCCGTCGGAGAGGGTCCATCCGCCCCGGTGGGGCGTCGTCGAGTCGAGCCCGTTGATGAGCGGTGACGAGCCGGAGTCGTGGCGAAGGGGCCGGGTCGCGCCGCTGGCCCCGCTTGCGGTCGCGGCGTCGGCGGGCGTGGTGGCAGACCGGCTCGCCGGGCCGATGGGGACGTTCGCCTGGTCCCTCCTGGCCCTGGCCGGCGCGATCCTCGCGGGACTGGCCTGGCGGTCGCCGAGGTCGAGCGGCCTGGCGGTCGTGGCGGCGTTCGCGGCCCTGGGGGGCGGGTGGCACCATTACTGGTGGTCCGACCTGGCCCCGGACGACCCGGCTAGGGCGGCCTGGGCCCCGGGCGAGCGGCGGCCGAGCTGGGTCCGAGGGGTCCTGGTCGAGCCCTCGACGTTCCGCAAGGGGGACGGCGGGCCGTCCGATCGGGGATCGACGCGGACCGTATTGGCTTTGAATGGGATCAACGACGGCCGAGGCTGGCGGGCCGCCTCGGGCCGGGTTCAGGTCCGGATCGCGGGGGATCGTTCGGACCTGGAGGCCGGCCGGCCGGTCGAGGCGGCCGGGGCGATGTCCGCCATCGAGGGGCCGCTCAACCCCGGCGAGGTCGACTTCCGGCCGATCCTCCGGGGGCAGGGCATTTGGCTTCGTCTGGGAATCGACGAGCCCTCGGGCATCCGGGCCGACCCGACCGGCGAGGGCTGGCCCTGGGCCCGTCGCCTGGGCGTCGTCCGGGCCTGGAGCGCCCGGACGCTGGCCTCGGGGCTCGACCCGTCGGCCACCCCGCTGGCGATGGCGCTGCTGCTCGGGCGGCGAGAGGCGGTCGACCCGGAGGTGAACGACGCCTTCGCCCGGACCGGGACGACGCACCTCCTTGCGATCTCGGGTTTGCACCTGCAAGTCCTGGCGATCGCGCTAGGGGCGTGTGCCCGGGGGGCGGGGATGGGCCGGAAGGGGGCGTTTGGGTTCGTGATGCTGGGGACGGTCGCCTATGCGGTGCTGGTCGGCCCGGCGCCGTCGGTGGTCCGCTCGGCCGCGATGACGGTGGTTGTCTGCCTGGCCGGCTGGCGCGACCGGTGCGTCGGCCCGGCGAACCTCCTGGCGGGCGCGGCGCTGGCGATCCTGGCGGATAACCCGTCCGACCTCTTCGACGTCGGCTGTCAACTCTCGTTCCTGGCGGTCGCCATGATCGTCTGGTGCGTGCCGGCGGTCCTGGAGTGGGACAGGCCGGTGCTGACCCCGCTCGATGTCCTGGAACGCCGGCTCGAGCCCTGGTGGCGGATGCTCCGGCGGATGGGTCTGAATTATTTCCGCGCGGGGCTGATCGGCTCGGCGGTGGTCTGGATGGCGGCCTGGCCGCTGGTCGCCCTCCGGTTCCACCTGGTCTCGCCGATCGCCATCCTGATCAACCTCCCGCTGATCCCCCTGACCTCGCTGGCGCTGCTGCTCTCGGGCGTGACGCTGCTGCTCTCGGCGATCTGGCCGCCGCTGGCCGTGCCGTCCGCGTGGGCCTGCGGGCTCTGCCTGGATTGGACCGAGGCCGCCGTGAGGTGGGGGACGGCCTTGCCCTGGGGGCATGCGTTCGTGCCGGGGCCGTCGTGGGGGTGGACCCTGGCGTTCTATGCCCTGCTCGGGCTGGCGACGACGGCCGGCGTCTGTCGATGGCGGTCGAGGCGGACCTGGTGGACCTTGACGATCGCCTGGGGCGCCGTCGGGGCGGCCTTGCCGATGGCTTCGTCTTCTCCAGATGCCGCCGAGGCCGAGATCCTGGCCGTCGGCCACGGCCTGGCGGTGGTGGTCCGGTCGCCCTCGGGTCAGACGGCCCTCTACGACTGCGGGAGGATGGGCGACCCCCGCGTCGGCCGGAAGTCGATCGCCCCCGCGCTCTGGGCCAGGGGCGTCCGGAAGGTCGACGTCCTGGTCCTCTCGCACGCCGATTCGGACCACTTCGACGGCCTGCCCGACTTGCTCGACCGCTTCGAAATCGGCCTCGTCCGGGTCCCGCCGGGGTTCGACGGCCCGGCCAACCCGGCCGCGAAGGCCCTGCTCGACGAGGTCCGCCGCCGGGGCATCCCGGTCAAGCCGATCGTCAAGGGGGACCAAATCGACCTCGGCGGCGGGACGACCCTGGCCGCCCTCCACCCTCGCGAGGCGAGCCGCCCCGGATCGACCGACAACGCCCGGAGTGTCGTGCTGGAGGTCGCCGCCGCCGGCCGGCGGCTGCTCCTGACCGGCGACCTGGAGCGCGACGGCCTGGCCGACCTGGTCGCGCACCCGGCGAAGCCCCTCGACGCCATGCTCGCCCCCCATCACGGCGGCCGGACTTCAAATCCTCCCTGGCTCTACGACTGGGCGAAGCCCGCCCTGGTCGTCGTCAGCCAGCGGGCTCCCGCCCCCGGCTCGCGAGATCCCCTCGGGCCGATCGCCGACGGGCAATTCCCGCTGCTCCGGACCTGGCAGGTCGGCGCGGTCCGGCTCCGGTTCGACCCCTCGGGCCTGGTCGCGGCCGGGTTCGTTGAACCCCAGGAGCCGGCCGTGTCGGGCCGATCGACCAAGGCTGCGTCCCTCGTCCCGGCCGGCCCGAAGGCCCTGGCGACTCTCCTCGGGCTGCTGCTCGGGGCGGGATTTTGCCTGGTCGTGACGGTGATCGAGTAGATCGG
>JAJYDH010000711.1 GCA_021777685.1 Planctomycetota bacterium
AAGGCCATCGACGCCCGACATCGCGGGCAGGCCCCGTCGTAGAGGACCCTCCCGCTCGGCTGGTCGAGCCCGGCGACCAGGCTCCTCAGCCAGGGGCCGGACATGAACGCGATGTTGGCCGCGAGCATCGCCGCGGCGAACTCGAAGAGGCCCAGCGTCAGGCCGATGCCCAGGTGCATCGCCGCCACCCCCGCCAGGACCACCGGCCGCGCCGGCTTCACCCAGATCAGGGCGGGATAGGCCGTCTCCAGGAAGAGGGCCGCGTGGGTCATCAGGTTCAGGAGCATCGGGTAGGCCGCCAGCCAGGTCAGGTCGAAGAGCCGGAAGTCGGCCGAGGCGAGCGTCCCCCAGATCGCCGTCCCGTTCCACCAGCCGACGTCCATGAACTTCGAGAGCCCGGCCATCCCGTAGATCAGGGCCAGGTGGCACTGGATCAATCGGAGCCCGATGTTGGCCGAGATGGTCGGAGTCGGCACGCCCGACGGGGCCGTCCAGACCCCATCCTTTCGACGATGGACCACCTCCGCCCGGTTCCGCTTCCACCGGGCGAAGAACCGGTCGAGCGAGACCGCCTGGCCGCTCGCCCCGCAAGCGGCCAGGTAAAGCGTCCAGGTCGACAGAACGTCGTCGAACCCATAGATGCTGATCGGGGCCCGGCGGGCGGTCGAGGCCACGATGACCCACGCCAGGACCGCCGTGACCCGGCTCCAGAGGCCCAGGGTGAACGCCACCAGGACCGCCAGGCAGGCCAGCCAGGCCGGGCGCAGGAGGGCGTCGGGGACGTAGGGCCAGAACGACCAGGAATAGGGGATCTGCTCGTGCCGGAACTGCTCCACGACCTCCAGGTTCATCCAGCCGGCCCGGCCGAGGAACCCGTTCAGGTCGAGCCCGTAGACGAACAGGCTCCACGTCAGGAGCGCCCCGACCGCGACGCGGACCAGCCCAAGCGGGGTGGGGTCGGCCGGCGAGAAGACGAACCCATCCCAGCCCCGGGCGATCGACCGGGCCAGCCCGGCCGGATAGCCCAGCAGCCCGTTCAGGAAGCGTCGCACGGGTAGACTCCGATCCGTTCCGGGGCGGTGGTGAACTCGTCGGCGTCGAGGTCGACCGGCGTCAAGGTCGGCGTCCTGAGCGACTGCTGGACCCGCTCGATGCTGGGGACCAGGTGCATCTGGAGCCGGAGCGTGACCTCCGAGCAGCCGGGATTGGTCCGGCAGAGATGGCCGGCGAAGGCGTGCGCCCACCGGCTTTTGGAGCCGTCGCCATCCCTCCGGGCGGCCTCGAAATCCTCCATCAGGCCGTGCGCCAGCGCGAGCTGGCGCTGGTAGAGCAGGCGGGGCCGGAGCCCTCGCTCGGGAATCCGGACGACCTTGTCGGGACGGCCGTCGGCGAAGCTCAGGGTTGCGTTCACGACCGGCGTCGGGGGGAAGGCCGTGCTGTAGTACCGATAAGCATCGCCCTGATCGAGCATCTGATGATAGGGGGCGAAGAAGCCGGCGACCTCGTGCTCCAACTTCGAGGACGGCGGGGCGCCGAGGGCGCCGGCCAGGACGGCCGAGGCGTGGACCAGCAAGGCCGCCGTCGCCGCCCACCGGGCCCACCCCGGCCAGGCCCGGGCGGGACCGCCCAAAAAGTCCCCGGTATCGGATTTGCTCGCGTCCATTCCCTGTCTCCCCCGGAGATCCCATCTTACGGCAGCAATCGGATCGGATGGGACGTCTCCAAGCGTAACGGGCCTCCGAGTTCCCGGCCAGACGAACTCGGGGCGTGGTCGTTCGATGCTGGCCTCGGAATACAATCACAAATTACCCGAACGATCCCTTTACCGCGAATTTCCCAAATTGACTTGCAACCGTCCGATCTGAGATTTAGAATCTGCGGTAACTGAAGAAGAGAATCGGATCGAAGCGACCACACCGCGACGGACGTTTGGGGGTGATGCGCGACCTTGCCGGTCGGGCATCGGGCGTCCGTCCATCGAGATCGACGCGGCCGAGGAATTCGGATCGCGCGTTCTGTTCGACCGCCATTGAATCCGCGAACAACTGGGGAGGATTGACATGCAAGGTACGGTCGTGATGCTCCTGGCCCTTTCCGGCCTGGGCTGCCACCACAAGCAGGTCGCGCCCGCCTACGCGGCGAGCTGCTACTCGTCCTGCTACAGCAGCAGCGGCTGCTACTCGTCGTGCTACAGCAGCGGCTGCTACTCGAGCGGCTACTCCTCGTGCTACTCGTCGTGCTATTCGAGCTGCTACTCGTCGTGCTACTCGGGCGCGGCGTACTCTCCGGCGATGTACAGCTGCTACTCCTGCTACAGCAGTTGCTACAGCTCGCCGCGGCACCATCACGGGCTGTTCGGCTGCAAGCGGCGGTCGTGCCAGGCGTGCTGCGCCCCGGCCCCGGTCGCGCCGGCCTGCGACACCTGCGCCATCGGCAGCGACCTGCCGGTCTACGGGACGTACACGCCGGTCTACGGGGGATATTCCTCGGGCCAGTACCTGGGGACGACCCAGTCGTACTCGGCCCCGATGATGTCGGCCCCGGCCGCGGCGATCGACACCGCCCCGATGGCGCCCTCGCCGGGCAATCCCGCCCCGGCGG
>JAJYDH010000150.1 GCA_021777685.1 Planctomycetota bacterium
GGCCGAACCCCTCGACGTTGTCGACGTCGAGCTCGCCGCCGTGACGCCCCTTGGGGTCGTTCCAGTAGATTTCCTTGCCGCCCGGCTCGACGACGTGGAGGTCGATGTCGGCCTTGGAATCCCAGAGGAGGGTGAACTGGGGGTCGCCGACCTTCACCTTGACCCCTCTAACCTCCTCGCCGCCGTTGCCGAACCGGGCCAGGCCGAAGCCGTCGCCGTTGCCCGCGCCGGCGTTGCCGGAATTGGTCAGGCCGGCCAGGGGGCTGGGGGTCGCCTCACTCGTCTGGAGCCGGCTGAACGACGACTCGTTCGACGGGGCGGACGGGGCGAGTTCCGGCATCGAGGCCGGGGAATCGAGGCCGCCCAGCGTGTTCAACCCCTCGTCGACGCCGAAGTCCGATCCGGCCACGCGGGAGTCGAACGTCCTGACCTGGCTCGGCTTCGGGGCGAAATACCAGAGGCCGAGGATGAGGAGAAGGAGGGCATGGGCGATGATCGAGTAGGCCCAGCCGTGCAACTCCCAGGGGGACAGGCCGGCTTCCTGGTCGAGGTCTTCGGGCAGGGCCTTCACCGCGACCCCGGGGACCGCCGGCTTCGCGACCGGGACGGCCGGCTTGAGGAGCACCTTCGGGGACTCAGAGGCCATCGCGATTCCTCCGGGAGACGACCGAGAACGACTCCGCCGGCTTCAGCCCTTCATTGCAATCAGCATAGCACGCCCGACCGAGGCCCCGGAAGGGCGAAGCGTTGCGGCCGGGGCCCGGATCAGGTTACAAACGATGCTCCGCGTTCTCCGTTCGGAGATCCGGGTCTCGGGCGATCGAAGTTCCGGAACGATGCAAGGCACAGGTCGCGTGCCGGACGAGAGGCGGGACAGGGATTTAAGATGGATTCTCACGAACTGACGCGGCTGTTCGAGGCGGTCCGGCGCGGCGAGGTCTCCCCGGCCGAGGCGTCGAAGCGGGTCAGGACCGCGCCGCTGGAAGAAACCGGCGGCTTCGCGACGGTCGACCTCCATCGGGCGATCCGCTGCGGCTCGCCCGAGGTCATCTTCGGCCAGGGGAAGACCGTCGAGCAGATCGTCGGGATCTTGCGGAGCCTGATCCGCCACGGCCACGGCGGGCTGGTCACGAGGATCGCCGCCGAGGCCGGCGCCGAGCTGGTCCGAACCTTCCCCGAGGGGGAATACAACCCCGCAGGGCGGACCTTCCGGATCAAGGGGCCCGACGCCGGGCCGAAGCTCGGCAAGGTCGTGGTGGTCACGGCCGGGACCAGCGACCTGCCCGTGGCCGAGGAGGCCCGCGTCGCCGCCGAGGCGTGGAATTGCGAGGTCACGCTCGTGGCCGACGTCGGCGTGGCGGGCATCCACCGGCTGTTCAACCGCCTGAGCGACCTCCAGGACTCCGACGTCCTGGTCGTGGTCGCCGGGATGGAAGGGGCCTTGCCGAGCGTGGTCGGCGGCCTGGTCGACTGCCCGGTGATCGCGGTGCCGACCAGCATCGGCTACGGGGCGAACTTCGGCGGGCTGGCGGCCCTGCTCGGGATGCTCAACAGTTGCTCGTCGAACGTGACGGTGGTCAACATCGACGGCGGATTCAACGGCGGCCACGTCGCGGGCCTGATCGCCCGGCGGGCCGGCCAGGCCCGCGTTGGGTCGGGCGAAAAAGTCGAGGAATCGAAGGGCGCTTCTCATCATGGCGATTGAGCGGATCGAGACCGTACCCAGGCTGCCCGGGCGGCCCAAGGACTCGCACAAGGGGACGTTCGGCACCGTCCTGGCCTTCGCGGGAGGGCGCGGGAGCGCCGGCGCGGCGGCGCTGGTCGGGGCCTCGGCGCTCCGATCGGGGGCGGGGCTGGTCCGCGTGGCCTGCCCCAAGGAGGTCCAGCCGACGGTCGCCAGCTTCGACCCGTGCTACATGACCTATCCCGTCGCCGACGACGCCGACGGCCTGGCGCTGCTGGAACCATCGAAGAAGGTTCTCGAGCGCTTCCTGCCCTCGGCCAGCGTCCTGGCGATGGGGCCGGGACTGGGACAGTCGGCCGACCTCCGCGATCTGGTCCGCTGGGTCGTCGAGTCGGTCGAGATCCCCGCGGTCCTCGACGCCGACGCCCTGAACAACCTGGCCGGCCAGACCGAGGTCCTGGCCAAGCTCAGGCGTCCCCTGGTCGTGACGCCCCACCCCGGCGAGTTCTGCCGCCTGACCGGTCGGCCCAAGGAGGAGATCCAGGCCGACCGCGAGACCCACGCCCTGGCCCTGGCCGAGGCGAAGCACCTGATCGTGGTCCTCAAGGGGGCCGGCACGATCGTCACCGACGGCCGACGGCTCTACACGAACACGACGGGCAACCCCGGGATGTCGACCGGAGGCTCGGGCGACGTCCTGACCGGCGTGATCGCCGCCCTGATCGCCCAGAAGATGGACCCCTTCGACGCCGCCTGCCTGGGAGTCTACGCGCACGGGCTGGCCGGCGACATCGCCCGCGACCAGAACGGCGAGGTCGGCCTGATCGCCGGAGATATCGTCGACTCCCTGGCCGACGCCTTCCATCATCTTTCTCCCTGAGAGTCCGCGATCATGGCTGCCGCGCGATCGAGCGACTGGGATGACGATGAAGGCGGAGACGAGGACGAAGGCGAGCCCAGGGTCCGTCCGGAAGTCCTGAAGAAGCTCGGCCAGGCGCTGGGCCTGGTCGACCGGCCGGGCACCTTCTGCTCCAGCGGCAGCGTCCCGGCCGTTCTGCCGGGGCTGGAGGTCCCCGATTTCGGCCCCGTCGGCCTGCCCCTCGGGGCGACGCAGGCCAGGGAACTCATCAAGCACTGCGAACAAGCCCCTTACGGCAAGGGCGAGAAGACCCTGGTCGACAAGAAGGTCCGGCGCGTCTGGCGGATGAAGCCGGACCGTTTCTCGATCAAGAATCCCGAGTGGGTTCGACTCATCGCGGGGATCGTCGGCAAGGTCCAGGATGAGCTGGGGCTGGAGGAGCGGAAGCTGGAGGCCCATCTCTATGACCTGCTCGTCTACGAGCCGGGCGGCTTCTTCCTCCCCCACAAGGACGGCGAGAAGCTCGATCGGATGGTGGCCACCCTGGTCGTCGTGCTCCCCTCGTCCTACGAGGGCGGCGAGCTGATCGTCCGGCACGACGGGCAGGAACGGACGATCGACTTCCAGGCGGACGAGAATAGCGCCTTCCAGGTCCATTTCGCCGCGTTCTATGCCGACTGCGAGCACGAGGTCCGACCGCTCAAGCAGGGCTACCGCCTCGCCCTGGTCTACAACCTGACGGTCGCGAAGTCGAAGAAGGCGATCACCGCCCCCCGTGCCTCCGAGCACATCGAGCGGATCGCCCCGCTCGTCGACGAGTGGGCGAAGGACGAGGCGGCCGAGAAGCTGGTCATCACGCTCGGACACCAGTACACGAAGGACGGGATCGCCTGGGATTCGCTGAAGGGGGCCGACCGGGTCAAGGCGTCGGTGCTCCGGGAGGCCGCCCGCCGGGCCGGATGCCGGGCCTACCTGGCGTTGCTGACGTTCCACGAGTCGGGATCGGCGGAATACGCGGGCGGCCGGCGGTCGAGGTCCCGGCGGCGCTGGGACGGCGACTACGGCGACGACCCCGACGACTACGAGATGGGCGAGATCTACGAATCCAGCCTGACCGCCGACCGGCTCGTCGACGCCGAGGGCGAGCCCCTGCCGATCGGCGAACTGGACATCGACGAGCAGGATCTCCTCGCCCCCGAATCGCTCCGGGCCATCGAGCCCGAGGAGGATTTCGAAGGCTACACGGGCAACGCGGGGATGACCATCGACCGCTGGTATCGCCACGCCGCGGTCATCCTCTGGCCCGAGGCCCGGCATTTCGAGATCCTCTGCGACCGCGACAGCCGCCTGGTCGTCCCCGTCCTCGGGCGGATGGTGGACGATTGGCGACGGTCGAAGGCGAAGGATTCCGGGCCCCTCAAGGTCCGGTGCGTCGCCCTCGCCTCCGCGATCCTCGCCGGATGGCGGGCAAGCCCGCGCGGCTGGAGCGAACCCGGGGCCGCCGAGAAGGACGGCCTGCTGGCCTCGCTGGCGGCCCTCGACGAACCCGCCCTGATCTCCCGCTACCTGGGCGAGGTCATGATCAAGGACGGCGCGATCGAGCCCGGCAAGTCGCTGCCGGCTCTCTGCGAGAAGTACGGATGGGGGACGTTCCGGGCGGAACTCCGGTCGGTCATCGCCGGCACGACCGACGCGAACATGGGCCGAAACGCCCGGATGCTGGAGCAGATCTGCTCGGCCAGGCCCCGGAAGAAGGAAGGCTGGGCCGATCTCGCCGGGACCCTGGCGCGGGACCTCGTCTCGGCGATCGAGGCGACCGACGCCAAACCACCATCGACGAACTGGTATGCTCGGCAGAAGACGGACCGGGCCGAAGTGCTCGCCGAGCTGGTCCTCTCGCTGCTCGTCACGGGTCAGGAGGATGGTCTCTCACGCCTCGTCGACCACGCGAAGGGCTCGACCACGTTCTACCCGCTCAAGCCCGTCCAGCTTTCGGCCCTCGAACTCCTCCGCCCCGGGTTCAAGAAACACCTCAAGGAGAAGTCAGAGGCCGTGGCCCGCTGGGTCGCCTCCTGCCGGGAGCAACTGGAAGCCCTCACCGCCCAGCGTCCCCAGCCTCCCGCCGACTATCGCCGAGAGGCGCCGTTCAACAGCAAGGACCCGGACCTCGTCGAGCTGAAACGATTCCTGGAGAATCCGACCGAGGCCGAGCATCGATTCAGCGTCCGGCAAGATCGACGCGACCGGCTCGAATCGACGATCAAGGGTCACAATTGCGACCTCGACTTCACGACCGAGCGGACTCGGTCCCCGCATACCCTGGTCTGCACCAAGAATACCGCCTCGTATGAGGCCCGATTGAAGACATATCATGACGATCTCGGGCACCTCGACGCCGTCCGGTCCCTGGAGGCGAGCTTGCCGAAATGAGGTGGGCATCGGGCGGGGAGGGCCAACGTCCGACCCGGGGAAGGCGGGAAGGCGGACGAGGTCGCTTTGCCCTGTCGCGGCGGTCGAACGTCGCGTATACTTCACAGTCCTGCACTTGGGAGTCGACGTCACCGGACCGTAAGGAGGTCGGGGTGTCCTCACGCGAAAACTCGCCGTCATCGTCATGGACGTACCGGATGGAAGTGTCCCCCACCGGGCAACCGCCGACCTCGATGCCGATCAATCCGAATACCGACCCGGTGGCCCTGCTGCACGCCCTGCTGACGCTCCAGTCGCAGACCCTGGACATCCAGCGGCAGATCCTCCAGAACCAGCAGCAGCAACTGGAACTGGCCCGCGAGGCCGCCCAGGTCGCCCGCGAGCAGCGGGCTCGCCAGGTCGCCGAGCTGGAGCGCTGGCAGTCCGGCCATGACCGGGTCATCGACCAGTGCCGCGAGTCGCTCGGCCAACTGGAGCAGGTCCACTCCGCGCTCATGGGCGAGCTGGTCAATCACGTCGCCGAGAATCACGAGAATCTGGTCGACGGCGATTTCGCCCTGACCGATTTCGTGGACCGGTTCGGGCCGCGCCTGGCCCATCTCAACACGATGCTCGCCGTGCTCCGCCCCCTGGCCGCCGCCGCCAGGAAGCCCGAAGCCTGACCCGGCTCAGCTCGTGGGCAGATCGACCTCGATCGATTCGGAGCCCGGGAATGGGGACAGGCACCTCCGCTGCGCTGCGGAGCCAGTCCCCGTTCTCGGGCTCCGGCGTCCCTTCCGGGGTCGACTTTCAGAACTTGCTGGCCACGGCCGGGTTTCGTTCGATGGCGCCGGCCTTGGCCGCCTCCTTGGCGATCTCGACCTCGTGGGCCTTGCGCGACATGCTGCCCACGAAGAAGCCGATGACGAGCAGCGCGATGCCAGTGAGCAACAGGCCGGTGCAAATGTAATAGACGCCCCGGCTCGGCTGTTCGAGGTTGTTCTCGTAGAGGAACCAGACTCCGCTCCAGACCGACAACAGGGCCCCGATCGTGACGTAGACCAGCGCGGTCGAGGCGCCCGAGTTCTTGTTCTGAATCGGCGGCATCTCTTCATCTCCCCTGGGAGAGGGACTCGGCGTCCGGGCCTCACCGAAGACGGGCCGGGACCGTGTTTCGGACTCGATCCTCACATCAAGCAACTGAGATGCCGTGATCCTCGGGCGACTTGTCGAAATCAACATCGCTCGGGCCGGGCCGCCGGTCAGGTCGTGTAGTCGGCGTTGAGCCGGATGTACTCCGCCGTGAGGTCGCAGGTCCAGAACCGGACGGCGGCGGGGCCGTGGTTCAGGACCAGCCGGATGTGGGCCTCGCGATTGGCCCGGAGGCTGGCCGAGGTGGCCGCGTCGTCGAAGGGCAGGGGCGCCCCGTCCTTGTAGAGCGGGACGCCGTTGAGCCAGAGCGAGAGGTCCGCCTCCTCGAAGGGGACGCCCGCGTAGCCCGCCGCCGAGACGATCCGCCCCCAGTTCGGGTCGGCGCCGTGGATGGCGGTCTTCACCAGCGGGCTGTCGGCCACGGCCTTCGCGATCGCGCGGGCGTCCTCGGGCGTGCTCGCCCCCTCGACGTCGATGGTGATCAGGTGGGTCGCCCCCTCGCCATCCTCGGGGATCATCCTCGCCAGCGTGGCGCAGGCTTCTTCGATCATCCCGGATAGGGTCTCGAAGTCTTCGACCCCCGAGGCCCCGTTGGCGAGGGCCAGCACGGTGTCGTTGGTGCTCATGTGCCCTTCGACCGAGATGCAGTTGAACGAGTCCTCGACGGCGTACCTGAGCATTCCCCCCAGGGCTTCGGGGGCGACCTTGGCGTCGGTCAGGAGGAAGCCGAGCATCGTGGCCATGTTCGGCCCGATCATCGCCGCCCCCTTGGCCAGGCCGAGGAGGGTGATCGTCCGGCCGCCGACCTCCTTGCGGAGCGACACGACCTTGGGACGGGTGTCGGTCGTCATAATCGCGAGCGAGGCTTCGTGAAAGCTGGCCTGGTCTGAGTTCGCCGCGTCGAGCGCCGCCCTCAGCCCGGCCTCGACGCGGGGCATCGGCAGTTGGTGGCCGATCACGCCGGTCGAGGCCACCAGGACCTGCTCGGTCCGGCAGCCGAGGACCGCCGCGGCGCCGGCGGCGGTCGCCCGGGCGTTGTCCAGCCCTTTCTGGCCGGTCGCCGCGTTGGCATTGCCCGCGTTGATGACTACCCCCCGGATCTCGGCCGAGGGGAGGATCGAGCGATCCCAGTGGACGGGAGCCGCCGCGACCCGGTTGGTCGTGAACGTCCCGGCCGCCGAGCAATCGCGGTCGGACACCAGCACGGCCAGGTCCAGCCCGCCCGAAGGCTTGATCCCCGCCTTCACGGCGGCGGCCCGGAAGCCGATCGGCAGGGCCAGGACGGTCGATTCGCTCATAAATCCCTCGGGGAGGTGGAGAAAAGACCCGGACCGTTCGCCCGGCCGGTGATTCACTGGGCCGTGTAGCCGCCGTCGACCAGAATGGTGGCGCCGGTGACGAAGCTCGACGCCTCGGAGGCGAGGAAGACGGCGACGGGACCCAGCTCGATCGGGTCGGCCCAGCGACCCTGCGGGACCTTGGCGGTCATGGCGGCGCTGAGCTCGGGATTATCCAGGAGCGGGCGGTTGATCTCGGTGGCGAACGGCCCGGGGCAGAGGGCGTTGACGTTGATCCCGTCCTTCGCCCACTCCAGCGCCAGGGTCCGGGTCATCAGGGTCAGCCCCCCCTTGCTCGAACAGTAGGGCGTCCGATCGGCCAGGCCGACCGAACCGAGGGTGCTCGACACGTTGATGACCCGGCCCCACTTCTGGGCCTTCATCGGCGCGGCGGCGGCCCGGCAGCAGAGCCAGGGGCCGGTCAGGTTGGTGGCGATCACCTGGTCCCATTCGGCCTCGTCCAGCTTCTCGATCGGCCGGCGGATGTTGATCCCCGCGTTGTTGACCAGGATGTCGAGCCGGCCGAACGTGTCCAGGACCCGGGCGACCATCGCCGTCACCTCGGCCGACTTCGCGACGTCGGCGCCGATGCCCAGCGTCTTGCCCCCTTCGGCCTCGGCAAGCTCCCGGGCGGCGGCCTCGGCCGTCTCGGCGGTCCGGCCCGTCACCGCGACCGAGGCCCCGGCCGACGCCAGCGCCTCGGCCATCGCGCGGCCGAGCCCCTTCGTCCCGCCCGTCACCAGGGCGACCTTGCCCTCCAGCCGGAACCGATCCAGAACGCCCATGAGTCCGCCCCTCCGTCGTCCGCCCTCGGTCATCGCCGCCCCGAATCGGCCCAGACTAACCCAAGGGCGGTCCGCCCTCCAGGGGCCTCGGCCCGAGAAGCCCGTCAATTGTATCCGTCTATCGAAACCCATGTTGCACGCCTTGGTACGATCTCCTTGGCCGAAATCGGTCGCGTCCAGGGGAACTTCCATGCCCGCAAAGCGACGCCGTCGCCTCGATCCCGCCAAGGAGAAGCTCTGAAAGGCGACCATCCGACGCCATCAGGAAAGCGGCCTGTCCGTTCGCGCCTTCTGAGAGCGGAAGCGGCTGAAGGACGGCAACTTCCTCTCGGTGGCGACGCGAGCTGGATCGTCGCGATCGAGAGAAGTTGTCTAAGCGGCTCATGATGGAGGATCATGATGGATTCCGGGGTGGTGGTCCCAGCCGGGCTTCAAGTCGTTACAATCGGCCCGATCCGTCGGGTTGCTCATCGGCCAGACCTCCTCCTCCGTCCGGCATTCGAGGTGGCTCCCGATGGTGAACATCCAGGATCTCTTCGACGACGCCAAGTGCAACCAGACCATCCGGGAGATGCGCCGGCCCGACGGCGTGGCCTGCCCCGGATGCTCCTCCAAAACGGTCACCAGGAACGGCCGGGATGACTCCGAGCCCGATCGCCAGCGCTACGCGTGCAAGGGCTGCCGCCAGCGTTTCGATGACCTCACCGACACCATCTTCGCCGGCCACCCTCAGCCGTTGCGGGCCTGGATCGCCTGCCTCTACCTGATGGGCTTGAACCTCTCGGGGTTGCAGATCGCCCAGGAGCTGGACATCAACAAGGACGACGCCCGGGCCATGATCTCCCAACTCCGCCAGGGGATCGTCGATCGCCGACCCCCGGTCGTGTTGGAAGGCGAGGTCGAGTGCGACGAAGTGTATGTGGTGGCCGGACAATGGGCCATCCCGAGGCGGTCAAAAAAGGCCGGCCCCTCCCGAAGGCGACGCCTGAAGGGGGAGCGAGGCCGGGTGACATTGGCCAAGGAGTAGATGCCGATCTTCGGGATGTTGCAGCGTGGTGGCGAGGTGGTGATCCGGATGCTGGCGAACGTCCAGCAGGTGACGATCGAGCCGCTGATCGAACGGACGATCGCCAAGTGGACCTTGATCTACACCGATGAATACGACATCTACAGCCGGCTGACGGATTGGGGCTACGATCACGAGACTGTCTGCCATGCGGCGGGCGAATACGCCCGGGACGGGTTCTGCGAGGTGCACGTCAACACCCTCGAAGGCTCCTGGTCGCTGCTCCGCTCATGGCTCCGCCCCCATCGGGGGATTCCGCAAGAGAGCCTGCCCTTGTATCTGGGATTCTTCGAGTTCTCGCACAACGTCCGAGCCCGGGGAAAGAGGCTGTTGGGGTCGCTGATCGGCCTCTTACTCGCACCACCCCGGAATCCATCATGAGCCAATGTGGTCCGAACGATTCGCCGAGAGACGATCGCTCTTCGAATCGGATAGCAAGAGGGTGGCAGGGGTTACGGTACTCCGTAACTCCGGTTCGCAGGCATCATCACTCGAAGACCGATGTTACGGAGTACCGTAACCCCTGCCACCCGGCTGGACGCCCCTGAACTCACCGGCCCGCCGGCTCGTCCACGCCGGTCGGTTCGAGGGCGGTGGCCTCCACTAACGCGGAGTGCCCTTTACGGGCGGCGAGATAGCCCCGGAGGATCTCCACGGCGGCGGGAATGACGGAGATGAGGACGATGGCGACGAGCACCAGCTCGAAGTGCTTCTGGACCCACTCGCGGCTGCCGAATCCCCAGCCGGCCCCGAGGCAGATCAGGACCCAGGCGAGGCCGCCGGTGCAGTTGAACAGCAGGAACCGGCCGTAGTTCATCCGGCCGACCCCGGCGACGAACGGGGCGAAGGTCCGGACGATCGGCACGAACCGGGCGAGGATGATCGTCTTGCCTCCGTGCTTGTCGTAGAACTTCTGGGCCTCTTCCAGGTGCTTCTTGTTCAGGAGCCACGAGCCCTCGCTGGCGAAGACCTTCGGCCCGAGCTTGTAGCCGACGACGTAGTTCACCGCGTCGCCGATCACGGCCGCCGCGACCAGCAACACGGCGGTCATCGGCAGGCTGATCGGCGAGTTCGGATAGGCCGAGACCGCCCCGACGGCGAAGAGGAGCGAATCCCCCGGCAGGAACGGCACGGCCACCAGCCCCGTCTCGGCGAAGATGACCGCGAACAGCACGACGTATAACCCGGAACCCATCGACTGGGCCATCGAGTTCAACGTCTCGGGCTTGGCGAGCGAGAAGATCCTTTGCAGCAAGTCCATTAGGGCTCCAGTAGCGGGTAGCGGGCAGCGGGTAGAAATGACGAGAAACGGCCGCGTTTTTTCGGTCTTTTCTACCCGCTACCCGCTACCCGCTATTCTTCGCGAGGTCGGACGGGTAGCTTGACGTTGCGGATGCCGGCGGCGTTGCAGGCGGAGAGGACGTCGGCGAGGTCCTGGTAGGCGAGCTTGCCGTCGCCCCGGATCATCACCCCCTGGTCGGCGTAGCGGGCGCGGGCCTCGGCGAGGGACCTGGTCAGGGAGTCGAGGTCGAAGGTCCGGTCCTTGAGGACGACCTTGTTCGGGGCCAGGACGGTCAGCGTGAGGTCGTCGGGGGCCGAGGTCAGGGGCGCGGCGTCGGCGACCTCGGGGACCTTGACGGTGAACTCGTTCTCGTCCCAGTCGTAGAGCTTCGTCGCCGCCATGAAGAAGACGAGCAGGCAGAGCACGACGTCGACCATCGGCGTCATGTTGATCTGCGGCAACTCGTCGGACTGGAGGCGATCGGCGAGCATTGGTCGTTCCTTGAGCGTTCAGCGGTCAGCTTTCAGCCGGACAGGATAGTGGGCGATTGATCATCACTTCAGATCCAGCGGCCGAGGAGAACGCGGGCGAAGCCCGACCGAAAAGGCTGACCGCTGAAAGCTGAACGCTCCCCGACGCGCTCAATGCATCCGCGCCGAGTCGCGGACGTGGTCGATCCGGCGGTCGGCGGGGCGGAGGGACTCGGCCGAGATGAGGTCGATGACCTTGCGGGTGTGGTCGTCGAGGTCGCGGACGAGGAGGTCGACGCGGTTGAGCAGGTAGTAATAGGCGGCGACGGAGACGACGGCGATCCCCAGCCCGAACGCGGTGGAGACGAGCGCCAGGCTGATCCCCTGGGCCAGGGCCTCGCTCTTGCCGCCGCCGACCTTGCCGCCGATGGCGTCGAACGACTGGATCATCCCCAGGACCGTGCCGAGCAGACCGAGCAGCGGGGCGAGCGTGGCCGTGCCGTTGAGGACGCGGACGTTCCGGCGGAGGTCGAGGACCTCGCGGGCGGCGTCGAGGTCGACGGCCTGACGGATCGCGGCGGCGGACTGGCCCCAGTAGCGGACGGCGTGGCCGAAGACGCGAGCGGCGGGGCTCTCGTTGGCCCTGCACAGCTCGAGCGCGCGGTCGCGGTCGAGCTTGCCGGACGAGAGCCGCTCCAGGAACCGGTGGACGAAGTCGCGCGGGATGACCCTCCCTCGGCGGAGGCCGATCAGCCGCTCCAGGGTGTACCCGACCGTGACGACCGAGCAGAGGGCCAGCATCCAGAGCATCGGGTTGGCCCGGGTGATCAGGGTCAGGATGCTCTGACGGTTCACGCCGACGGCGGGCCTGCCGGCCTTCGCGGTGGCGTCGGACGATGGGGGCGGCGGGGCGGGTTCGAGCTTCGCCTTGACTGTGGCGCCGGCCGGAGGTTCGAGGTCGGGGCCCCGGGCGGCGTCCTGGGCCGAGGCGCCGGCGGGCGGTCGCCCGAGGATCAGGGCGGACGCGACCGCGAGCAAGGCCAGGCGCGAGCGAACCATCGGGGTGACTCCTCCTCCGTGGGGGGCCGATCCTGCGGGGGCGCAAGGGGAGCGCCCAGGATCGTCCATGGTAGCGTTCGCGCCGGTTGTGTCAATCAGGGAGGAAGGCCGATGTCGTCGTCTCGTCGAAGAAGGGTCGTCTTCCCGTATGGTAGGGCTTGACCCAATACCGTTCGACGAACCATAACCCCTGGCGCCGTCGGAGTTTTCTGGCTCCCTCTCCCTGTGGGAGAGGGCCGGGGTGAGGGTCGTGGCGTGACCTGGGGGCTGGAAAACAGGGCATTCCGGACGTCGTGAGACAGGCGACGCCCCTCACCCCCGGCCCCTCTCCCAGAGGGGAGAGGGGAGACAGAAAAACCCTTCTTCGTTGATCTTACGGCTCGTCA
>JAJYDH010000712.1 GCA_021777685.1 Planctomycetota bacterium
AGCCGTAAACCATGACGGCGTCTGTCTTTTCTGCCTCCCTCTCCCTCTGGGAGAGGGCCGGGGTGAGGGTCTTGGCACCACCACCGGGGTCGGAATTGGCCGATTCGAGCCCGACTCGAGGTGCGACGCCCCTCACCCCCGGCCCCTCTCCCAGAGGGAGAGGGGAGACAGAAAGACCCTGCTTCGTTGATCTTACGGCTCGTCAAACGGTATTGGGGCAAGCCCTACCCTATGGGAAGACCGACGTTCTCGGGAGACTCCCGCCTCATTCCGGAATCCGATGTTCCCGAGCCCCCTCGTCGCGAGGGATGAGCCGGTGCCATCGCGATCCGCCCGGAATTCGAGAGGACCGATCGGGGCGACGCGGACAAGGATGCTGGTTTTGTCGCTAGTACATTCCATGATGAGACCCGCCGAGGGCCGCGCCCGCCCCGCCGAGGACTTGTCGAAGCTCGCCCGAGGAAAGGAGTCCAAAACGATGCAACCCTGGCCCTTCTGGCCCCCGGAGCTGGCGGCGGGTGCTCTCATGCCACCGTCCTTGCCGGTCCTGGCCTATCTCGACCCGGGGACGGGCAGTTATGCCCTCCAACTCCTCCTGGCGACCCTCTTCGGCGGGATGTTCGCCCTGAAGCAGTGCTGGTCGCAGTGCAAGGGATGGCTGGCCCTCCGGCTCGGGGCCGGGACGGGACGGGCCGACGCCCCGGCCGATCGTCCCGCCGCCGAGTTGCACCCGTCGAACGCCGCGAGGCCGAGGGCTCATGGCCAGCCGACCGCCGAGGCCCGCTGACGACCGACGGACCGCCGGGTCGTTCCGCGACCCGGCCGGCTTCGTCTTCGAACGCGACGGGACCCTCTACCGCCAGGTGAACCTCGCCTACCGGGCCGACTACGACCGTCAGGTCGCCTCGGGATTGGACCGCTCACTGATCGACGAGGGGTGGCTCATCCCCCACGTTGAGGTCGACGACGAGCCGAGCGACCCCCGGGACGCCTACAGGGTCCTCCGGCCCGAGCGCGTCCCGTTCGTCTCGTACCCCTACGAGTGGTGCTTCGGCCAGCTCAGGGACGCGGCCCTGCTCACCCTGGCGATCCAGCGGCGGTCGCTGGCCCATGGGATGTCGCTGAAGGACGCCAGCGCCTTCAACGTCCAGTTCCGGGGCGGGCGGCCGGTCTTCATCGACTCGCTCTCGTTCGAGGAGTACGACGAGGGCACCCCCTGGGTCGCCTATCGCCAGTTCTGCCGCCATTTCCTGGCCCCGCTGGCGCTCATGTCCCGCTCGGACATCCGCCTCGTCCAGCTCTTCCGGCCGAGCCTCGACGGCGTCCCGCTCGACCTGGCGAGCCGGCTCCTCCCCTGGCGGAGCCGGCTCGACCCCCGGCTCCTGATCCATATTCACCTTCACGCCGGGGCCGAGAGGGCGTACTCGGGAGACCGCGTCGCCCGGCCCCGGCCGTTCTCGAAATCGGCGCTCCTCGGGCTGATCGACAGCCTCGAAGCCGCGATCCGGTCGCTCCGCTGGGACCCCCGTGGCACGGAGTGGGCGGATTACTACGACGAGACCAACTACACGGACGCCGCGACCGGGCACAAGCTCGCTCTCGTCGGCGAGTTCCTCGACGCCGAGAGGCCCTCGACCGTCTGGGACCTGGGCGCCAACACCGGCCGGTTCAGCCGGCTGGCGAGCGGCCGGGGGGCCTCGACCGTCGCCTTCGACGTCGACCCGGCCTGCGTCGAGCGGAACTATCGGGCGGCCTCCGAGCACGGCGAGGCCAACCTCCTGCCGCTCTGGTCCGACCTGACCAACCCCAGCCCGGCGCTCGGCTGGGACCACGGCGAGCGGATGTCACTGATCGAGCGAGGCCCGGCCGACCTGGCCATGGCCCTGGCGCTGGTTCATCACCTGGCGATCTCGGGGAACGTCCCGCTGGGCCGGGTCGCCTCGTTCCTCCGGCGGGCCTGCAAGACCCTGATCATCGAGTTCGTCCCCAAGGGCGATTCTCAGGTCCGTCGCCTCCTGGCGTCGAGGGTCGACGTCTTCGACGACTACACCCGGGACGGGTTCGAGGCCGCCTTCGCCGAAAGCTTCGCGATCGAGCGGGCCGAGCCGATCGCCGACAGCGAGCGGACGCTCTACCTGATGCGCGCGAGGCCGGAATGACGAAATGCCCCCCGGCGATCCACCCCCTCCTGATCGCCCCATTCCCGACCCTCGTCCTCTACTCCCGGAACCTCCACGCGGTCGAAGCCTCCGAGATCCTGATGCCGGCGGCGATCTCCCTCGGCGTCGCGTTGATCGCCTTGGCGGCGCTCCGGGCCTGCCGCCTAGACGCCCCGAGGGCCGCCCTGATCGTCTCGGCGGGCCTGCTCCTCTGCTTCTCGTTCAGCCTGGGCGTGAAGCTCGAATCCCGGCTGGGGATCGGCGGTCGGGCGGCCCGCGAATGGCTGGCGCTGGGGGCCGAGGCCCTGGCGATGGCCTCGGTGGTGGGGTTCGTCCTCCGCAAGCCCGACCTGGCCCGATCCTCGACCGGGGCCTGCAACGCCGCGGCCCTGGCCCTGGCCGGGCTCTCGGTCGCCGGGATCGTCTCGGGGACC
>JAJYDH010000151.1 GCA_021777685.1 Planctomycetota bacterium
CAACCGCCTGTTCGGCGCGATCCAGGTCAGACCGATCGAGAAGCCGAAGGGCGGCGGGAACGACGGGAGGGCGGCGGCCTTCACGGTCGCGCCGGCCGACCCGAGGTCGGCCGCTGAGGCGGTCCTGCGGGAGTTCGCCTCGCGGGCCTTCCGCCGCCCCGTCGAGCCGGCCGAGGTCGCGCGTTACGCGCGACTGGCCCACAAGGGGCTCGACGAGGGTCGATCGTTCGAGGACGCGATGCGCGTGGCCTTCCGCGCGGTGCTCGCCTCGCCGAGGTTCCTCTTCCTGGACGAGGCTCCCGGGCCGCTCGACGACCGGGCGCTGGCCTGCCGGCTCTCGTACTTCCTCGGGAGCACCCCGCCGGACGACGAGCTGCGCGACCTGGCGGCGAGGGGAGAACTGGGGCGGCCCGAGATCCTCCGCCGGCAGGTCGAGCGGCTGCTGGACTCGCCCAGGGCCGGGGCGCTCGTCGAGGACTTCGTTGGCCAGTGGCTCGAGCTCCGGCAGATCGACTTCACCCGTCCCGACCGGAAACTCTACCCGGAGTTCGACGACATCCTCAAGGCGGCGATGGTCGGCGAGACGCGCGCGTTCTTCGCGGAGCTGCTCAGGACCGACGCGCCCCTGTCCAACCTGATCCACTCCGACTTCCTGATGCTCAACCGCCGCATCGCCGAGCACTACGGGATCACCGGCATCACCGGCGAGGAATTCCGCCGGGTGCCCCTGCCCTCCGACTGCCACCGGGGGGGCGTGCTGACGCAGGCGAGCGTCCTGAAGGTGACG
The DNA here is from genome assembly GCA_021777685.1 of Planctomycetota bacterium. Classification (GTDB taxonomy): domain Bacteria; phylum Planctomycetota; class Planctomycetia; order Isosphaerales; family Isosphaeraceae; genus Tundrisphaera. The sequence goes on from JAJYDH010000151.1 coordinate 788, forward strand.
GCCAACGGCACCGTCTCCTCGCCGGTCCTCCGGGGGGCCTGGGTGATGCGGCGGCTGCTGGGCGAGCCGCCCCCGCCGCCGCCCGCCAACGTCCCGACGTTCGAGCCCGACACGCGGGGGACGACCACGGTCCGCGAGCAGCTCGCCCGGCACCGCGACCAGGCCGCCTGCGCCGGCTGCCACGCCCGGATCGACCCGCCGGGGTTCGCCCTGGAGGGCTTCGACGTGATCGGCGGCTGGCGCGATCGCTACCGGGCCGAGAAGGGCGACCCCGCCCGGACGATCTTCCGGGGGCGAGAGGTCTGGGAGTACAAGCTCGGGCCGAAGGTCGACGCCTCGGGCGAGACCGCCGACGGCAAGGCGTTCCGCGACATCGACGAATTCAAGCGTCTGCTCATGGCCCGGGAGGACCAGGTCGCCCGGACCTTGGCGCAAAACCTGCTCACCTACGCCACCGGCGCGGGGGTCCAGTTCGCCGACCGCGAGGTCGTCGAGTCGATCCTGGCCGGCCTCAAGGCCCGAGGCGGCGGCCTCCGCACCCTGATCCACGAGATCGTCCAGAGCCGGACGTTCCGGACCAAGTGACCTTCCCCGACCGGACCCCACCCCACCCCGCCCGGTGAGCCATGACCCTCCCCCGTCCCGCCGGATCGATCGGGCGTCGCGAATTCCTCCGAGGGGCCGGCGTGGCCCTGGCCTTGCCGGTGCTGGACGCCTTCCTGCCCGTCGTCCGGGGGGCGGCCGTCGCGGCGCCCCGGGCGAACCTGGTCTGCATCTGCACGTCGCTCGGCCTGCACGCCCCGTTCCTGTTCCCCGAGCAGGCCGGCGCGGACTACGCGCCCACGCCCTATTTGGAGATCATCAAGGATCACCGCCGCGATTTCACCGTGTTCTCGGGCCTGTCGCACCCCGACCAGGCCGGGGCCAACGGCCACACCTCGGAGATGACCTGGCTGACCTCGGCGCGGAACCCGGGCCTGGGCGGGTTCAAGAACACGGTCTCGCTCGACCAGCTCGCGGCCGAGTCGATCGGGCTCCAGACCCGGTTCCCGTCGCTGGTCCTGGGCACGGGCACGCCCGGCCTCTCGTACACCCGGGGAGGCGTGATGATCCCGGCCGAGAGCCGGCCGTCGCGGGTCTTCGCCCGGCTCTTCCTCGAAGGGACGCCCGCCGAGAGGCGCCGGCAGGTGGACCGGCTCCGCGAGGGGCAGAGCATCATGGACACCGTCCAGGACGAGGCGCGGAGCTTCTCCCGCCGCGTCGGCGCCGCCGACCGCGAGAAGCTCGACGAATATTTCACGTCCGTCCGGGAGCTCGAACAGCGGCTCGTCACCTCCGAGGAGTGGGCCCGGAAGCCCAGGCCGAAGGTCGACGCCCCGCCGCCGCGCGACATCACCAACGGCCCCGACCTGATCGGCCGGATGAGGTTGTTGTTCGACCTGATCCCGCTGGCCTTGCAGACCGACTCGACCCGGCTGATCACGATCATGCTCCAGGGGGCCAACGCCGTCCCGCCCGTCGCCGGGGTCACGATCGACCACCACAACCTCTCGCACCACGGCCGCGACCCCGAGAAGATCAAGCAACTCCGGTTGATCGAGGAGGAGCAATTCCGGGCCTTCCGCGACCTGCTCGCCCGGCTCAAGGTGAAGCAGGAAGGCGGGGCGCCGCTGCTTGACAGCACGATGGTCCTCTTCGGTAGCAACCTCGGCAACGCCAACTCGCACGACACCCGGAACCTGCCGATCCTCCTGGCCGGCGGCGGGCTGAAGCACGGCCGGCACGTCGCCTTCGACGCCGAGAAGAACGCCCGGTTCTGCAACCTCTTCGTCACCGTCCTCCGGCGCCTCGGCCTGGAGACCGACGCCTTCGGGTCGAGCACCGGGACGCTGGCCGGCTTCGAGTGACGCGGCCGGATAATCCCTCCGACTTCGCGAGGCCGCGAGAGGGCCGAGATCGCGGGCTCGATCGAGAGTTCGATGTAGCCGAACTTGTGTGATAATCGTGGTTTCCAGTTCTCACCCGTGGGACTGCGGCTCCCATGAGGGCGCGGAGCCGGGCCAACTCTTCACCGCTGGCCGGGATGCGGTCGAACGACCCGGAGAGGGCCGGGGGCGCGGGGCGACCGGCCGGGGCGGGCTCGGGCCCCGCGGGTGCGGGTCCTGCCGCCAGTCGGGCATCGTCGGGCCGGTAGACCGGGTCGCCCAGGGCCCAGAGCGGGCGTGACGGCGGCCGGCGGGTGGACTCCCACCGCCCGATCGGGTGCAGGGCGGTCAGCGAGGGGGCGTAGCGGATCCGGTGGGACTCGACGAGCCAGCGACCCTCCCCCTCGCCCTCGGCCGGCTCGATCAGCATCTCGAACGGGAGGGTGCCCGGCGGGCCGCCGGCGACGATGACGAGGCCCTTCCCCCGGATCAGCCCCGCGGCCGGGCCGAGCAGCATCGAGTACAGCTCGGCCCCCCGTTCCCGGGCCGCGTCGCGGTCCTCCAGGACCTTCGGCCGGGTCAGGGCCTCGATGCGTTCCACGATGTCCGGGGCGGGCGGGAGATGGTGGATCGACAGCCCGGTGGTCGAGGGGTCGTCGCCTCCGGAGAGGACGACCAGCTCGGAACCCCTTTCGCCCGGGACGAAGAGCAGGGCGACCTCGTCGGCGGCCAGGGTCTTGCGTGCCTCCTCCGGCGAGCAGGGCCTGGGGCTCATCAGCGCGGCGTAGCGTGGGAAATCGGACTCGATCCGCCCGATCAGCGTCCCCAGCTCGGACTCGATCCGGTCGCGGTCCCGTCGGAGTCGGGCGATCTCGTCGGGACGCCGGGCCTCGAACGGCCGTGACTGCTCGGCCTCGATCCGCCCGTCGAGGGAGCGGAGCCGAGCCTCCAACGCCGCCCGACGGTCGAGGAGATCGCGGTCGACCCCGCCGATCCGGCCGGCGTTCGATCGCGCCAGCGTTTCGAGGAAGACGCGGGCCGACGCGCGTTCGGCGGCGACGAGGGCCTCGCGGAGGTCCTCGGCGCGGCCCTCGGCCGCGAAGAGCCGCCGCCGGAGCCCGATCAGTTCCGGGAAGAGCTCGTGGGAGTCCTCGCCGGCCTCGATCTTCCCCTCGTCCGAGCCGATCACGTCGCCTCGCAGTCGGTCGAGCACGTCGGCCGCCGCCTCGAGGAAGGACACGCACTCCCGGAGGCCGGCCGCATCCGGGTCTGGGCCCAGCCGGAGCTCGCGGACCTCCGCGCGACGGGCCAGGACCCGCCCCGCCTGGGGCGATGCGGGGATCGGGCCGCCTTGTCCGCCGCCGGCGTGCCGGCGGAGCGCCTCCAACGCCTCGCCGAGGGTCCGGTCGGCCTCCTCGTACGCCCCGGCCCGGCGCCGGACGAGGGCGAGGTTCTCCAGGGCCAGGGCCTCGTGGCCGGGATCGGCACGCCGGGCGACCTCGCGAGCCTCGAGCAGGTCACGCTCGGCGCCGGCCAGGTCGCCTCGCCGGGCCTTCGCCATCGCCGCGTTGTTGAGCGTCGACGCCAGCTCCGGGTGCCCGCCGGGGAAGGCATCCCGGGCGAGCTGGAGCGCCCGGCTCGCGTGGCCGGTCGCCTCGTCGTCGAGCCCGGCGGCCTCGCACGCCGAGGCCAGGCCGGACAGGTTCTGGATCACCTCGGGGTGGCGGGGGCCGAGGGTCGCTTCGAGGATGGCCAGGGCCTCCCGATAACGAGGGAGCGCCTCGCCCCAGGCCTGCCTCCGTCGGTAGACCCCGGCGATGTTGTCCAGGCAATACGCGACGTCCGGGTGGGGACGCGGATGGACCTTGCGCCAGGTCGTCAGCGCCAGCTCGTACCCGGCCAGGGCGCGGGGGTCGTCGCCCTGGCGCTGGTAGAGGCCGCCGAGATTGTTCAGGCTCCGGGCCACCTGCGGGTGGACCGGCCCGAAGCAGTCGCGATAGATCCGGAGCGACATCCGCTGCTCGGCCAGGGCTGCATCCAGCTCGCCCGCGTCGGAATGGGCCATCGACATCTCGTTGAGGGCGTGGGCGATGTCGGGATGTCCGGCGGGCAGGAGGCGTCGACGGGCCGAGAGCGACTCGCCGAAGAGCACCAGGGCCCGGGGATTGTCCCCGCTTCGCTTGGCGACCACGCCGAGGTTGCCCGACAGCTCGGCGACGCTCAGCTCGGCGTCCGGGCCGAGCCTCCTCGTGATCCCCAGGGCCTCGACGAGCAGCGACCGGGCCGCGTCGAGTTCGCCCCGCTCGGACCGGACGACCCCGAGCGATCCGAGCGCGTCGGCCAGCATCGCAGGGTCGTCGCGGGCATGCTTGCGGCGGATCGCCAGCGCGAGCTCGGAGAATCGGGCCGCCTCGTCGAGCCGGCCGGCGTGGAACAGTGTCAGGCCCAGGTTGCGGTAGGTTGACGCCAGGGCCGGGTCGTCGTCGGCCAGGGCCCGGGAGCGGATCGCCAGGGCCCGGCGATGGTGCTCCTCGGCGCGGGCGAGGTCGCCGACGGCCTCATGGACGACCCCGAGGTTGTTCAGCGTCGTGGCGACCAGGGGGTCGTCCTTGCCCAGCACTTCTTCCCGGATCGCCAGCGCGGCCCGGTGGTGGGCGATGGCCGCCCCGTAGTCGCCCGCGGCCCGCAGGGCGATGCCCGCCTCGTGATGGGCCGTGGCCTGCCAGGCCGGGTCGCCGGCCCGGCCGAAGAGGCGGACCGCCTCGTCGAGCTGGTGGACCGCCTCGTCGGCCTTCCGGGCCCGGGCCGCGATCTGCCCCGTGAAGAAGCGGGCGAAGCCCCCGGCGCGGTCGTCGCCCCGCTCGCCGATCGCGCGGAGGAGGGCGATCGCCAGCCGCTCCTCGGCGTCGTCGTAGACCCGCCAGCCGCCGGCCAGCGTGTCGACGAGGGCGGGCGACAGCCGCTCCCGCTCGGCCTCGACGGCCCCGGCGATCTTCGCCGCGTCGACGACCTCGTAAGACGGCCCGTCGGCCCCCGCCCTCCGGACCTCCCGCAGGCCCCCGCCCGCGACGGCGCGGTCGACGATCGCCAGCATGGCCGCGACCCCCTCCCTCGTCGGGCGGGGCAGCTCGCCCGGCCTGGCCCGGGACGGGGCCCGGAGCTGGCCGACCAGGATCGTCAACGCGAGCAACACCGCGGCGGACATGGTCATCGTCGGTATCTCCGCAGGGCTGACCTCGATCGATCATCGCGGGCCATGCCTCGACGTGGCCGCGACCAATACCCCGGCCGATGGCCGACTATTCGAGGCCCGCCTGTTTTCTCAGCTCGGCCAGGATCAGCCGGGCGAACGGGTCATCGGGCGACTCCCTGGTCAGACGCTCGAAGGTCGCGATCGCCTCGGCGAAGGCGGCGAGCCGTCGGAAGGAGAGCCCCGCCGCGACGCGATCCGCCCGGTCGGGCGATTCGGCCAGGGGCTTCAGCTCGTCCAGCTGGGCCAGCTCGGACTCGCTGGCGACGGTGAAGTCGCCCGAGGCGACCGGCCGGAACTGCTCGTCCGTGACCTCCCAGCGGTAGACGTAGCCTCGGACCAATGCCGGCTTGTCCGCGGGATAGATCGCCCGAGGTTCTTTCGCCTCGACCTTCCAAAGCTCGCGGCCGGCCCCCGAGACGAGTTTGACGCGGTAGGTCTTCGCCTCCGTCGAGGCGGGCCAGGCCAGGTCGGTCCGGTCGGAGCGGACGGTCGCCCCGGAGATCGGAGAGACGGCCTGCTTGCGGCCGTCGCCCGAGCGGAAACCGACGCCCGCCTTGCGGCCGTCGCCCGGGGCCGGGCGGAGGTTCTTCATCGTCGAGGCGACGGCCCGGGGCTGCTCCTTGCGGGCCGCGATCGATCCCGGGGGAGAGCAGCCCTTCGGGCCGACGGTCGCCTCGGACCCCGGCCTGATCGACTCGCGGACGCCCGCGCCCAGGATCGAGAGCGTGGCCGAGCCGCCGGCGGGGACCGCCAGGCGCTCGCCGGGATAGAGGAGGTCGCCCGGCTCGGCGGCCTTTGGCTGTCCCTCGGTCGGGCGGATCTCGACCTTGCCTCGGAGGTCCAGCACCATGGCCGCCGGCCTGGGTTTCGGCTTGGGAGGATCGTCGGGCGAGAGGGTCAGGGTGGCCAGGATCATCATGCTGAGCATGGAAACTCGATCCTCACGGGTTCGGGGGAACGATCCGGGACCGGGGACGCATCACCGGCCGATCAGGACGAACGGCGCCCAGTGGAGCGGCGGCTCGCCCGCCTCGATCATCCGGAGCTTGGCCGCGCGGAGTGCCTCGGCCGCCGGCTTGCCGGCCTTCAGGCCGCCGTAGAGGTCGACCATCAGGTCGGCCGAGGCAGCGTCGTCGACCCTCCACAGGCTGCACACGACGCCCCGGGTGCCGGCGTTGAGGAAGGCCCGGGCCAGGCCGGTCACGCCTTCCAGCCGATAATCTCGTCCCTGACCGCTCCCGCAGGCCGAGAGGACGACGAGGTCGGCGTTGAGCCTCAGGCCGGTGACCTCGTCGAGCCGGAGATATCCGTCTTCTCCCGGGGGAATCCCCACCAACGAGAGCACCAGGGCGGGTTGCGTGCCGTCGGCCTCGCCGAGGATGCCGTGGGTGGCGAGATGAACGTAGCGGTAGGCCCCCAACTTCCCCTCCGACGACAGTCGCCTGATCGCCCCCTCCGTCGCCGAGGCGCCGAGTAGCCGGTCCTCCGGCCTGGCGTCCATGACGCCGGCGATCCGCTCCACCTCGATGCCGGACCCGGCCAGACGATCGAAGCGGACCCTCGGGGCGGACGGGACCGGGACGACTTCGGCCGGCCGCTCCCCGGCGAGTCGTCCATCCGATCGGTCGTAGACCGGGTCGCCGAGCGCCCAGAGCCCCTTCACCGGCGCGGGGCGCGATCGATCCCACCGGCCGATCACGCCGAGGGCCGTCAGCGACGGGGCGTAGCGGACCCGGTGCCCCTCGACGAGGTGGCGGCCAATCCCGTCGTCGGAGGGCTCGACCAGCATCTCGAACGGCAGCTTCCCGAGGACCCCGCCGGGTACGATCACCAGCGACTTGCCCCGGATCGCCGCGGAGGCCGGGCCGACCAGGAGGCGGAATGCCTCGGCGGCCCTCTCGCGGGCGGCATCGGGGTCCTTCAACGCCTTCTCGACGAGGAGGGCCGCGACCATCCGGGACAGGGCGGCCCTCGATGGGATCTCGTGGAAGGCGACCCCGGACGAGCCCTGCCCGGGCTTCTTCTCGACCACGACGAGGTAAGATCGCTCGTCGCCCAGGATGTAGTGAAGGGCGACCTCGTCTTCGGCCAGGACGGCGCGGGCCTCGTCGAGGGTGCAGGGCCTGGGGTATTTCAGGCTCGCGTAGGCGGGGAAGTCGCGCTCGGCCTGCTCGATCGCCCCACGTTGCCGCTCGCGGAGACGGCCCTGTTCTTCCAGGAGGCTCGCGACCCGCTTCGAGTCGCGACGGGCGATCGGCCGGGATTGCTCCTGGCCGATCTGCCGGTCGAGCCGGGTCAGGGCGTCGGCCAGCGCGGCCTCTTCGGCGAGGAATTCGGGCGAGACGCCCCCCAGGCTCGCGGCGCGGGACCGGGCCAGCGACTCCAGGAAGACGCGGGCGGCGCCCCGCTCGGCGGCCTCGAACGCCTCGACGCGGGCCGCGTCGCCGCCCCCTTGGCCTGCCAGCTCCGAGCAGAGCCCGACGATCGACGGGAACAACTCGGCCCGACGCTCGCCGATCAGGAGCTTGCTCGGGCCGCCGACGACCAGGCGTTCGCGGAGCCGGTCGGAGATGTCGGCGGCCAGCCTCAGGGCCCGCAGCGACTCGCGGATCTTCCCGGCGTCCGGCGGCCCCTCGCGGACGGGTTGCATCTCGCAGCCGTACGCCATCAGCACGGCGATGGTGACGTCGAGCGGCAGGAGCGCCTCGGCCGAGTCGGGGAGTCCCGGGGTCGCCCGCCCGGCCGGGTCGACCCGGAGCGCGTCGACTGCCCGGTCGAACGCCTCGCGAGCCAGGCCAAGCTGGGCCGATCGGGCGTAGGAGGTCCCGAGCATCTTGAGGTCGTTCGCCAGGTCGGGCCCGCGATCACGACCGGCGGCGATGAGGGTCTCGATGCCCTCGCGGTACGCCTCGGCCGCCTCGGCGTACCGGCCCCGGTCGAAGGCGAGCCGGGCCAGGGCGGACCTCGCCAGCAAGGTCTCGGCACCGGCCTCGCCCAGGGTCCGCCGGTCGATTTCCAGGGCCTTCCGGTACGCCTGCTCGGCCTCCGCGGGTTGACCCTGGAGGTGCCGGACCCGGCCGACCCGGATCAGCGTCCGGGCCAGGTCGACCTCGGCTCCCGGCAACGCCCGCTGGATCGCCTGCGCCTCGTCCAGGCGGTTCAGGGCGCCGACGTAATCGCGGTTCCCCATCAGGGCCGAGCCGAGCTGGACCAGGACCCGGGAGACCTCGACGTCGCCGTCGCCCCGGATCTTGCGGACCAGTCGGAGTGATCGCTCCAGCGCCTCGACCGCCCGGGCGGGCTGGCCGAGGTCGAGGTGGGCCGTCGAGATCATCCCGAGCACGCCGACCACCGCGTTGTCGACGCCCGGGATCTTCTCGACGATCGCCAGGGCCTCGCGGAAGCTCTCCATCGCCAGGTCCAGCTCGCCGATCCGCTGGTAGGACTGGCCGATCTGGGTGTGGGTCAACGCCAGGGCGATGTGGCCATCCCCGTAAAGGGCCCGCTCGATCGCCAGGGCCTGGCGGAGCCCTTCGATAGCCTGTCGATGCTCGCCGAGTGCGTCGCGGATTCTCGAGAGGTCCTTGATCGCCCCCGCGGCCGAGGCAGTCCTCTCCCCCTCTGTCTCCCGGATGATCCCCAGCGCGGCGGCCAGGTCCTCGGCCGCCTTCTTCCGATCGCCCGCCCGGTCGCGGGCATTTCCGAGCTTCCGGAGGGTCGAGGCGACCGCCAAGGACCGGGGCCCGTCGAGGGCCCGTCGGATCTCCAGGACTTCGAGGTACAGCTCGACTGCCCGGGGAAACGACTGCCGGGCCTCCTCCACGTCGGCAAGCGCCTCCAGCGCCGCGGCGTGCCCGGGCGACCGTCGCCCGTGGACCTCGACGGCCAGCGGCAGGACACGTTGGTTGACCTCCGCGGCCCGGTCGAAATCGCGGAAGATGAAGTGGAGCAGGCTGAGCTTGGAGAGGGCGTCGACCGCGTTCGGGCCCCCGGGACCTTCCTTCGCCTCGTAGATCGCCAGCGACTGTCGGATCGATGCCAGGGCCTGTTCCTTCTCGCCGAGGTTGGCGTGGACGAAGGCGATCGACTGGAGGCGAGAGGCGACCAGGACCGAATTCTCGCCGGAGGAGGCCCGGATGACCTCCAGGGCCTTCTGCTCATAGCCGAGGGACGAGCGGGAGTCCCCCTGCTGCGAATAGACCAACGCGATCGCGGCGAAGCAGTTCCCCCGATCCGTGGCCGAGCCGGCGGCCGCGAACCGATCGGCGGCCGTCTCGAACGAGGCGATCGCCTCGGGGGACTCGTGCCGCTTGCGGTGGAGGTCTCCTTCCCAGAACGCGGCCCATCCCAGGGTCAAGGCGTCGCCCGAATCGTCGGCGACGGCCCTCAGGAGCGCGACCAGCCCGGGCTCCGTACCCCCGGCCTTCAGGCAGCGCCCGATCAATGCCACCCGCTGGTCGAGCGTGAGCCCCGGGCGGCTGGCCGAGACCGTGGCCCCGAGCCTCCGCGCATCGACGAGTTCCAGCCTTGCCGGGTTACCATCGCGTCTCAGGCCGCCCGACGCGATGCAGCGACCGATCAGCCCGTCCAGTGCCCGTTCGTTCGTCGCCTGGAGGGGCGTCGCCCCGGCTCCCGGGGAGAGGCTCGCGATCACCAGCAACGCCGCCAGGGCAGCCGCTTTCGGTCTCATTGGGTCGCTCTCCTTCGTGACGGAGGTCTTCGATGCTCGCCGGTCTCTACGGGGTCTCGGCCTTCCCGGTGACCCGGAGCAGGTCGGCGAGGGCCTTGCGGTAGGCGGGCTCGTCGGGCCAGCGCCGGTTGAGATCCTCGGCCGTGTCGATCGCCTCCCGGTAGGCGTGCAGGTGCTGGTAGTAGTAGACGGCCAGGAACCGGTCGGCCCGATCCTCCGAGGCCCGGAGCGCGGCGGCCTCGGCCAGGCTCGACACCTCGGCGGCCGAGGCGACCGAGAACTTGCCGGTGGCGACCGTCCGGAGGCCGTCGTCGATGACGGTCCAGAAGTAATCCCCTCCCCGGCTCAACGGCTTCCTGTCCTCGGGGTAGTCGAGGCCCGTCGTGGTCGACTCGGCGGTCCAGAGTGCCGCCTCGGCGCCATCGACCCGGAGTTCGAGGCGGTAGCGGCTCGCCCCCGGCGATGGCGGCCAGGCGAACCCCGGGCGGTCGCCCGGGACGGTGGAATCGGGGATGGGGCTGACGCCCCCCTGGCGCGGCCCGGAGCGGAACCCGACTCCCGCCTTGCGGCCATCGCCGGGGGCGGGGCGCAGGTTCTTCATCGCCGCGGCCACGGCCCTGGGCTGCTCCTTCCTGGTAGCGACGGAATCGGGCGGCGAGCATCCCTTCAGGCCGACCGTCGCCTCGGCGCCCGGCTTGATCGTCTCCCGGGCGCCCGCGCCGAGGATCACCAGCGTCGCCGAGCCGCCGGCCGGGACGGCCAGGCGCTCCCCGGGAAAGAGCAGGTCGCCCGGTTCGGCGGTTTTGGATTGCCCTTCGGCCGTCCGGATCTCCGCCTTGCCCCTCAGGTCCAGCAGCATCGCCGCGGGCCTGGGCTTCGGCTTCTCATCGGGCGGCCCGAGCAGGACGGTCAGCAGCAGGAGGCTCAGCATGGGGGCTCGATCCTCGGGTCATGCGAGGGGATGAATCGGCATTCGGCCGGCTCAGCTTCGACAGGTCAACGGCCGAGCAGGATCAACGGGGCCCAGAAATAGGGCGGCTGGTCGTCGGCGATGGCTTCGAGTTGAGTGGCGCGGAGGGCCTCGCCGGCGGGCCGGCCGGCCTTGAGCCTCGTGTAGAACGAGGCCATCAGGTCGGCCGTGGCGGAGTCGTCGACCTTCCAGAGCGAGCCGACCACGCCCCGGCAGCCGGCGTAGAGGAAGGCCCGGCCCAGCGAGCTGACCCCCTCGACCCGCCCCCGCTTGCCCCTCGCCGTCTGGCAGGCCGAGAGGACCACGAGGTCGGCGTCGAGCCTGAGGTTGGCGACCTCATCGAGCCGGAGGTAGCCGTCCTCCCCCTCCTGGTCGCCCCCCTGGGCCAGGACCAGGCCCGGAGGCAGGCCGTCGGTCGAGCCGAGCACGCCGTGGCAGGCGAAGTGGATCAGCCGATAATGGGCCAGTTCGCCGGATGCGGAAAGCCGCTTGACGGCCGCCTCGGTCGCCTCCGGGCCGAGCAGGCGGTCGGAAGCCCCGGCCCGGAAGACCCCGGCGATCCGCTCGACCTCGGCCCCGCTCGCCGCCAGCCGGGTCAGCGACTCGCCCCGCGTGGCCCGGGACGCCCGGGTCAGCGTGATCGACGCGGCTTCATCCGCTTTCTTGCCCTTCACAAGCCGACTGTACTTTCTGAAACTTAATAAATTCGGACTGATTGCGATCTAGCTTGTTACTCGCCCCTCACTCCATCAACTGCCGACTCGCCTCGATCAGTTCATCGCATCTCGCGGCGACCTCGGCATGTCTTGCCGCCACCCCTCTCAAGACCTGCTCCATCTCGGATCGA